>JAZDIG010000589.1:0-4719 GCA_043805105.1 Candidatus Glassiibacteriota bacterium
TAGGCCTGGTTGTACACTTTGTCCTGGAACTCTTCCAGGATGGTCCGAAAATCGAGAGTCTGAGTTTCCATTTACCCGGGCTGGTTTCAAGTTTTTTCGGCCTCCATGCCTATTGACGATTCCATTCTCATTTAAATTTCACCTTTTTTTGGGAAAAATCAAATAATTGAAATTTTATTTTCAATACCCTCGTCATATCGGTTGTAAGAATTGTAAAAAAGGTAAAAAAGTTGAAAACTTCCCGACACATGGCTCGTCATAGAGCATAGAGAATAACGAAAACTGAAGTCGAACCTCATATCCAATAACTCCAACAGGAGGAAAAGATGGGAGAATTAGTCGCGATCCTCGTCCCGCTGGGCAGCTTTGCCATGATCGTACTGGTCGTCTATCTCGCGGTCAGCCGGAAACACTCGGAAAGAGTGGAATTGATCAAGCGCGGAATCAACCCCGAAAAATACGATATCAAGCTGCCGGGAAAACTCGGCCTGCCGTTCGGGGTGGTGTTCCTGGCCCTGGGCATTGGGCCTCTGGTGGCCCAGTTAATCACCGGCGATTGGCAGCACACCGATGAGCTCGGTCTGGCCCTGGCCTCGCTGGTTGGCGGTATCGGTTTCATCGTGTACTGGAAGATGACCGCCGCGGACCGTGAGCGGGCGCTGAAAATCAAGGAAACACTGATCCTCAAGCCCGGCACCGATTTCGAGCCTGAACGCAAGCCCGGACAATAGGCCCGGCCCAAAGCGCAAGTACCTGGCCCCGCTTCCCGCTCGAGGGAGGCGGGGCTTTTTGTTTGTTTGCATAAATCCGAAGTGAGTTATATTCAGGTATTCCATGGTGTTTCATCTCAGGAAAAAGGTTCATGATTCTGTAGGGGCGGCCCCCAGTGGCCGCCCGAATGAAATGGGGCAGGCACCCCGATTTATCGGGGCCCCTACCGCCTGCGTTGGACTTGTATTTCAGGTTGGGGCAACTTTGTTTTTCCCACCTTTAGCGGGACAAATTAAATTTAAATCAACATGGAAAGAAAACCGACCTTCTCGCTCGACCGCACACTCCAAGGCACGGTGAGGCTGGCCGTTATCGGCTGCGATGGTATTGAAGTGGACGACGGCGCCGCGCTCTGGGAAATGTTCGAGCCGTTCTGCCGGAAGATAGCGCAAGAGTACGAGGGGCGGACTATCGGCGCGGTGGAAGGCATCCAGGCCGCGCGCGCACTCTACCGCGCTATCGGCGTGGACCCCACCAGCCACCGGCCTTCCTCGGAGGCCCTCGTCCGCCGGCTGCTCAAGGGCAAGAGTCTCTACCGCATCAACTCCCTGGTGGACACGGTCAATTACTGCAGCCTGGCCTGCCTGCTGCCGCTGGGTCTTTACGATCTCGACAAAATTACAGGCGACCGGGTAAACCTGCGCCGAGGCGAGGCAGGGGAAGGCTACGAGGGGATCCGCAAGGATAGGGTGAATCTCGAGGGCCGCTACGCGCTGTTCGACCGGACCGGCCCGTTCGGCTCGCCCACCGCCGACAGCGGCCGCACCTGCATCACACGGGACACGACCCGGGCCCTGGTCGTGATCTTCGCTCCGGCCGAACTCCCCGGCGAATTGCTGGAGCGCCATGCCGGTTTCACCGTGGAAGCCATTGTCCGCTACGGCGGGGGAGGGCCTTCCGCAACTTTCGCTCGTTTAGTGGAATAGGCCGGTATTGACAAAGAAATACCCGCTGGGTAATATTCCAACCACCGGTATCAGACTACAAACCCATACCACAGAGGTTTCCGATGACGGCCGACATCAACAAGGAAAAGCAGAAAGCGATCGGGCTGGCGATCAGCCAGATCGAGCGCCAGTACGGCCAGGGTGCGATCATGAAACTGGGTGCGAAGGGCGCCAGGGTGAAAGTGGATGCCATTTCCACCGGCGCGCTCAACCTCGACCTGGCCACCGGCGTGGGTGGCGTGCCGCGCGGACGGGTCACTGAAATATTCGGCCCGGAATCCTCGGGGAAAACCACCCTGGCCCTGCACATCATCGCCAACGCTCAAAAGGCCGGCGGCACCGTGGCCTTCATCGATGCCGAACACGCGCTGGATGCCTCCTATGCGGCCAAGCTGGGCGTGGACCTGGAAAACCTGCTGATCAGCCAGCCGGACACCGGCGAACAGGCGCTGGATATCGCCGAGGTCTTGGTGCGCAGCAACGCGATCGACGCAGTGGTGGTGGATTCGGTGGCCGCGCTGGTGCCCCGGGCTGAAATCGAGGGCGACATGGGCGATTCGCACATGGGCCTGCAGGCGCGGCTGATGAGCCAGGCGATGCGCAAGCTCACCAGCACCATCCACAAGAGCCGCACCTCGATGATCTTCATTAACCAGATCCGCGAGAAGATCGGGGTCATGTTCGGCAACCCGGAAACCACCACCGGCGGCCGGGCGCTCAAGTTCTACGCCTCGCTCCGGCTGGATATCCGCAAGGTGGGCAACATCAAGGACGCCGACCGGGTCACGGGCCTGCGCTCGCGGGTCAAGGTGGTCAAGAACAAGGTGGCCCCGCCATTCCGTGAAGCCGAATTCGACATCATGTTCGACAAGGGGATCAGCTATGTCGGCACCCTGCTCGACCTGGCGTGCGAAGTCGGCGTGATCGAGAAGAGCGGCGCGTGGTTCAGTTTCGGCGGCGAGAGGCTGGGCCAGGGCCGCGAGAACGCCAAGACGTTCATCGAAGAGAACGGAGACATCTTCAAGGCGATTGACACCGAGGTGAAGAAGCGGGTGGGATTGATCGAAACCGAGCCGGCGGCTGGATCGGAAGACGTCGCGAAGAATGACTGAGCCGCGGAAAGATTCCCGGGAGACAGAGACTTCCGCGGAATTCAGGCAGGCGCTCGGAAAAGCTTTCGACTTGCTTTCCAGGCGGCAGCACTCCGCAGCCCAGCTTCGTGCCAAACTCTCCCGCCATTTCGATAGCCTCCTGATCGAACAGGTGGAAGACCGGCTTGCCGCACTGGGTTACCTCAATGACCGCTCTTTCGCCAGGGAGTATGCGAGCCAGCGATTCAGACGCTCGCCCCGCTCGGCCCTGGCCACGGCGACTGAATTGACAGGCAAAGGAGTGGACCGAGAAACCGCCCGACAGGCGGTTTCGTTCGTAATGGAGCAGGAAGGTCTCGACGAGGAAAGCCTGGCCCTGGCCGCAGCCGGTAAGAAAATGGCCGCGCTCGCCGGCCTGGAGCCGGAAAAAGCCCGTGAAAAGCTATTCCGCTTCCTTTCCGCGCGCGGGTTCGGAGGCGAAATTATTTACCGGGTGACCGCTAAGTTGGTCAGGGGAAGCTGAAATAATTTCAGTCGGTCGAAAACAAGTAGAAAGGGATCCCCGATTCCAATTAACCCGGATGGTTCAAAAAATCCGGTCGTAAAGATTAATCAAAATCCCCCTCGATCCCCCTTTTTCAAAGGGGGGCAGGGGGGATTTAAAATATGCCAGGGTTGGAATGAAAATTAACAAAGAGTCAGACATTTCAAGTGGTAATTTTAAGCAATCAAATTAAAAGAATCCCTAGAAACACAGCTTTGGGAAAATTATCCAAGGCGATCCTCAAGGGCGACCGGCGGGTTGGTTGCCCGTGAGGTGGTTTGTTCAGTATTGAAATAACGAGTTATCTATGAAAAAAGGAAAAGAAATCCGCCGGGAGTTCATCGAATTTTTCACCTCACGCGGCCACACGTTCGTACCCAGCGCCCCGGTGGTGCCGGTGGGCGATCCCACCCTGCTGTTCGTCAATGCCGGGATGAACCAGTTCAAGGACGTTTTCCTGGGCACCGGCAGGCGGGAGTACGGCCGGGCGGTCAACAGCCAGAAGTGCATCCGGGTATCGGGAAAGCACAATGACCTGGAAGACGTGGGCAAAGACGTTACACATCATACGTTTTTTGAAATGCTGGGCAACTGGAGTTTCGGCGACTACGGCAAGCGCGAGGCGATTACGTGGGCCTGGGAGCTGTTAACCGAAGTCTGGAAATTGCCTAAAGATAGGCTTTACGCCACTGTTTTTTGCAACGATGAGGAAGCCGCTCAAATCTGGCAAAATGAGACAGATATTGGGGGAGATAGAATTTTCACATTTGGTGATTTTTATAATTTCTGGGAAATGGGAGAAGTTGGCCCTTGCGGCCCTTGTAGTGAAATTCATTACGATACTTCCAAGAAACCGGTGGGAGTACAAGGTGCAAGAGATGTATTTAATGGTGTAAATGGAGAATCTCCTCTAACACCATTTGTAGAAATTTGGAACCTTGTATTTATCCAGAATGAAAGATTGGCAAACGGCGAATTGATAGACCTGCCTAATAAGCATGTAGATACTGGAATGGGGTTTGAACGTATTTGTGCCGTCCTTCAGAACAAACCATCCAATTACGATACAGACCTCTTTTGGCCATTGATTGAGGCATTGCAAGATATAAGTGGAAAAGAATACGAAAGAAAGAGGCTTGGTGAAGGTCTTCACATGGCGTTCAGGGTGGTGGCGGACCACGCCCGCATGCTCACTTTCGCATTGGCCGATGGCGCGGTGCCCTCCAACGAGGGCCGGGGCTACGTCGTCCGGCGCATCCTGCGGCGGGCCAGCCGCTACGGCCGCGACCTGGGAATGAAAGAGCCGTTCATTCACCGGCTGGTGGGAACAGTGGTGGACCTGATGGGCGAATTCTACCCGGAAATC
>JAZDIG010000590.1:0-6709 GCA_043805105.1 Candidatus Glassiibacteriota bacterium
GACGAACAATGATCCGGATTCCGGCAATTACCCTGTGTGCGGCTGTTCTCGGTCTCGGCGGCTTGCAGGCTCAAGAAAGAAGTTACGTGGTCGTCGAGGCGCAAAACCCGGCTTACCGGGCCAACACGGTATTCAGCGCGCTCGAAAACCTTACCTCGCCGCGATTCGCGGGCCTCGTGGACCGTTACAAATTGAACGATGTCATCCAGGGCGAAACCGACGAGTTCAGGAGGATAATCCTGGTCCGCAACTGGCTCAACCGGCACATCGTGATCGATCGGAACAAGCCCGCAGTGGAGGGGGATGCGCTCAGGATGCTCGAAGAGGGGCCGAAGGGCGGCAGGTACAGCTGCGCACATTTCGAGGCGGTGCAGAACGCCGTGATGAACGCCCTGGGCTACGTGACCCGCTGTGTCCTGTCCGGACCCGATGGCGAAGACCCGCAGCTTACCGGACACCACGGCTCCAACGAGGTCTGGTGCAACTCCCTCTGCAAGTGGGTGATGCTGGACGCGGAGTACGACTCGCACTTCGAGAAGGACGGCGTGCCTCTCAGCGCCCTCGAAATTCGCGACGCCTATCTGGCCGATGGCGCTGCCGGGGTCGTCCGGGTCCAGGGGCCTGAAAAAAAGCCTGTCCCCAAGGGGAAATATGACCAGTGGGGGTTAACTCCCAAAGCCTACGCCTTTGTCGGCTGGCGCCAGCAGGCGGACCGGTTCACTATCTGGCCGAAACAGGGGTCGAGCGCCGAGGTGGTCTACGACGACGAGTACTTCCAGACCCACACCTGGTACATGAACGGCAGGAAGCACTGGGCTTACGATTCAGGCTACTTCCAGCGGATCGAGGACAGGGGAGCGATCTACTGGACACCCAACGTGCTGGATGTAACGGTCAGTATCCAGGGCGCGGCGGCCCAGGTCGAGATCGTCTCCTGTACACCCAACCTGAAGGAGTACCAGATGCGGCAAGAGGGGAGTGGCTGGGAGCCGGTCGGGAAAAGCTTCAGTCTCTCCCTTTCGAAAGCCAGCGACGAATGGCGCCTGCGTGCGGTCAACCTCGCCGGAGTGGCCGGACCCGAACACCGGCTGGCGATTGAAAGCAAGTGAGGGGAATGCCGGAAAGACGGAATCTCGATGAGATCCACAATCCAGATTAATAGTCTCCCGTAACTATTGCCTTGAAGTATTCCCGGCCGCTCCCGATTTCCGAGCGGTCCGGTAGAAGGCAGATTATTGTGGCTTGACGAATGCAGTTGTAGATATAAGTAGATACATGGAGATCGACTGCTATCATTTGAGCGATCCACGAAGGCAGTCATTCAGCTACACCACGGCAGGCAACGGTGTAATTCATTACCCGAATTTATCCGGGGCACCGGGAACGGACTGAAAGTATGCTGCGCAATTGGAAACTGCTCTGGCAGCTTTACGTGCCTTACCTGCTGATTACGTTGTTATCACTGGCGATCCTGGGCGGTTCCACCTACCGGTCCATCCGCAGCTTCTACCTCGACCGGGCCGCCGAGAATCTCGAGATACGCGCAAAGCTTCTCAAGCTGGACCTGGCTCCGGCGATGGCCGGCGGCGACACCAGCCTCGCGTTCAATCTCTGCCGACTATACTCACAGAAGACCGATGACCGGGTCACTTTGCTTGCGGGTTCGGGGCGGGTGATTTTCGACTCGCATGAAAATGCCTCGGTAATGGACAATCACGCCGACCGGCCTGAAGTTCAAATGGCGTTGCAGGGCGAAACCGGCAAATCCACCAGATACAGCCATACCGTGGACCGGGACATGATGTATCTGGCCTTCCCGCTCGACTCCGGCCGGGGTACCGCCGGGGTACTGAGAGTGGCCACGCCGCTGAGCAAGCTGGACAGGGAGCTGGCTTCCATGGCCTGGAGAATCCTGGTTGCCGGCCTGGTGGCCGCCCTGCTGGCCACAGTGGTTATCCTGGCGGTTTCACAGAGAATTAACCGTCCCCTGGAGAAATTGAAAAGCGGAGCCTCACGTTTCGCAGCCGGGGAATTGAAGCACAAGCTTGCCTTGCCGGACATTCCGGAGATCGCCGCCCTGGCCGAAACTATGAACCTGATGGCCGAAAGACTGGATGAAAGAATCCAGACCGTAATCAATCAGCGCAACGAGGTGGAATTTCTTCTGTCCGGGATGGTGGAAGGGGTGATTTACCTGGACCTGGAATCCAGGATAATCAGGATCAACCGGGCCGCCGGCTGGATACTGGATGCCGATTCGGCGGGTTCGCAGGGCCGGTATATCCAGGAGATTGTGCGTAACACCAGCCTTCTCCGCTTTATCGAACAGCTTATTGCAGACTGGCGCGACCGGGACCAGGAAATTGTCCTGCATCAGAGCGACGGAAACCGGATTCTGCAGGTTTCTGGCATAATCCTGCAGCAGCAGGGTGCGGCTGAGGGCGTCATGCTGGTGCTCCACGACATTTCCGACCTGCGGAAACTGGAGAATATCCGCCGGGATTTTGTAGCGAATGTTTCCCACGAGCTCAAAACCCCGGTGACCTCGATTATTGGATATGTACAGACCCTGCTCGGCGGGGCGATGAAAGACGAACAGGCCCTGGAACGATTCCTCAAAACAATCGACAAGCAGGCCGAAAGGTTGCAGGCGATCATCGAGGACTTACTCGACCTGTCACGGATCGAGCGTGAGGATTACAAGGCGGAACTGGCCCTCGTACCGGTGAAAATCAAGGATATGCTGGGTTCGGTGATTCAGAACCTCAAAGCCAGCGCCGGGGAAAAGTATATCGCCATTCGGCTTGCCTGCCCGGATGACTTGTCCTGGAACCTATACGCCTCCCTGCTGGACCAGGCCGTGGCCAACCTGATCGACAATGCCGTAAAATACAGCGAACCCGGCAAGGAAATTACGGTGGAGGCCCGGCAGGAGAGCCGGGAACTGAAAATTTCGGTTATCGACCGCGGCTGCGGTATAGAGCCCAGGCACCTGCCGCGCCTGTTCGAGCGGTTTTACCGGGTGGACAAGGGACGCTCCCGCAGCAAAGGCGGCACTGGGCTCGGCCTGGCAATCGTCAAACATATCGTGCAGCTGCACCACGGCCGGGTGGATGTCTCGAGCGCGCCGGGCGAGGGCAGTACTTTCACCATAATTATCCCCTCCGCCTGAATTCACCTCTGGTCATCCTAACGAAATCCTAACAGAAATCTCACACTCGCTCAATAATGCCCGCCTATCTTTCCTCGGAATATCCCAGGCATTCCGGCAGAAATCGAAAAATTGCGGAAAAAGCCGCGCCGGCGGCAGAGTGAAAAACCTTTACCGGCGATTTTGAGGATCACGGTCCGAGCCGGAAAGGATTATGCATGAAAACCAAGAGATCCGGATAAAGGACTCGCGTCCGGTCGCCAATAACCGTTCAGTGAGGCCGCAAGACCTGTGGCTGACACCAATTCCGGGAAGAGACTGTAAGTAAATTGAAAATTTTTTCGGCAGGATTCATTTTGCAATTAATTTGCACCGCTGCCGCTGTTTCGGCCCAGGCCGACCCGGCCGCCAAAAGTCTTCTGGAAGCGTTCACTCCTGAAGTGACCGGTTATCTGTACTACAGTCTGGATGGAAGCAGCGGGGCCGATAAGGCCAATGCCTTCGACATCTCGCGCGTCTATGTCGGCGGCAAGTACGCACTGGCCGATAATTTCACCTTCCGCTACGTCTCGGACATCGGTCACGAGACCGGCGGCGGCAAGTTCGAAGTTTACACCAAGTACGCTTACCTGGACTGGAAACTCGGCAAGCCCGCCGACCTTATTTTCGGCTTGCAGGGCACCAAGAATTTCAACATGCCGGAAAGCGAATGGGGTTACCGCGGGATCCGTAAGTCCCCGATGGAATCGTTCGGCGATTTCTACGGCGGGGCGATCCTGGCCTACACCAAGGCCCTGGACAGCCGGATCGCTTCCCTTTCCGGCGGCTCCACCGGCGACCAGCAGCTTGCCGACCAGCTCACCCTCCAGAAAGCGGCTTTCGTCTGGAGCTCCCGGAACAAAATGGGCTCTTCCGCCGACCAGAGTATTGACCTGTCGTTCAAGCCCGACGCGAACACCTATATCGATATCAATGTGCTTAACGGCTCGGGATACAAGAAAGCCGAGGACGACAAGTACAAGAACTTCCAGGTCCGGGCCGGACGCTACCTGTCCAATAAGAAGGTCCACCTGTCGGGTTATGTCGAATTTGAGCCGTGGAGCTATACCGGCAGTAACGGCGTAAAGAAGAGCTACACCAACATCCAGTGGGACCTGCTGGCGGTCTTCTCCGCCAAGGACAAAGGTAAGCTGGGGATAAACTACAACGGCAAGAAGTTCGGTGGCAGCTACGAGGACATCACTGCCGCCTGCTTCTCCGTGTTCGGCAACGTGAACCTGGGCCGCAAGGACCTGAAAGCCCTGGCCCGTTACGATTACTACAGCACCGGCTTCAACAAGTCGGCGGCGGCGTCCGGTGCGCCGGCACTCAAGACCAACGCCAATCTGTTCATCCTGGGCCTGGATTACCAGCCGAACAGCCGGGTGCATATCATCCCGGACCTGCAGCTTTTCAATTACCAGAACTCGGCGGTTAACGCGAACAACGTGTTCTACCTCCACATGCTGGTCAGCCTTTAAGCGTGGAAGAGAACCTGCAATTTGAGCTTTACATTAATTCAGTTCCAGCTATTCATGGAAAGAAGGAGGAATCAGATGAAACGCTTGGCAACCTATCTGACAATAAGCGCGGTGGCCATGTTCGTCTTTTCGACGGTCGCCGTCGCCGGGGACATTACGGGCGCAGGTGCGACCTTTCCTTATCCCCTTTATGCCAAATGGGCCGATACCTATAAGAAAGAGATCGGTATCGGCATGAACTATCAATCCATCGGCTCAGGAGGCGGCATCAAGCAAATCCAGGCCGGAACCGTCAATTTCGGCGCCTCCGACAAACCCTTGACTCCCGAAGAGCTCCAGGCCTCCGGTCTGGTGCAGTTCCCCACCGTGATTGGCGGTGTCGTACCGGTAATCAATGTGAAGGGCATCTCGCCCGGCGGGATCAAGCTGTCAAGTGAAGTGCTGGCGAAGATTTACCTGGGCGAAATCACGAAGTGGAACGCTCCGGAAATCGCCAGGCTCAATGCCGGGGTGAATCTTCCGGCGGATGATATCACCGTAGTTCACCGTTCCGACGGTTCGGGCACGACTTTCATTTTTACCAATTACCTGTCCAAGGTCAGTTCTCAATGGAAGGAAAAAGTCGGCGCTGACGCCTCGGTGGCATGGCCCGCCGGTGTCGGCGGCAAGGGCAATGAAGGGGTCGCCTCCTATGTGCAGCGGATCGCCGGTTCAATCGGCTACGTCGAGTATGCGTATGCCCTCCAGAACAAAATGACCCATACCCTGCTACAAAACCGCGATGGGGTATTTGTCAGTCCCGAAGCGAAGAATTTCCAGGCAGCGGCGGCGAATGCCGATTGGGCTAATGCGCCCGGATTTTACCAGATTCTGACCGATGAGCCGGGAAAAGACAGTTGGCCGATTACCGGGGCCACGTTCATCCTGATGCACAAGGCTCAAAAGGACGCCGATGCAGGCAAACAAGTCCTGCAATTTTTCAAATGGGCGTACGAACATG
Source organism: Candidatus Glassiibacteriota bacterium (assembly GCA_043805105.1). GTDB lineage: Bacteria > Gemmatimonadota > Glassbacteria > GWA2-58-10 > GWA2-58-10 > JAZDIG01. The sequence continues at coordinate 5,672 of JAZDIG010000590.1, forward strand.
GCGACAGGCTGGCGGAGGAATTAGATTACATTCCCATGCCGGACAATGTCGTCAAGCTCATCACCCAGGAGTGGAGCCAGATCAAGGGGCCTGACGGCAAACCGGTCATGTAGTTTGCAGCTCCCGTACCGGGCAGGTGAGTACGGCTTCTGTGATATTCTCCGGCAGGTGTGCCGGGTGGAGAAGAGCTGCGGCATATCGATGGCCGCTGATCAATTGACCAGGAGAGGGTCGCCAACGACCCTCTTCGCCATTAAGGCTGAACGCAGATTATGTCCAATGGAGATGCCAAAGCCGACTCCGTCGCAAAGATCGAGCTGGCGAGCCGGTCTTACGCTGGTATTTTCTTCGAACGAATCAGCGGCTTGTCCGCGGTTCTGGTGCTTTGCATCCTCGTCGCTATTATCGCCTCCCTGTTCGTAGGCAGCTACCCAGCGATAAAGCAATTCCACCTGGGATTTATTACCAGCGATCAATGGAACCCTGTCACTGAGGAATTCGGGGGGCTGGTGCCCATTGTCGGAACACTGGTCACTTCGGCCATTGCCATGCTGATCGCGGTTCCGGTCAGCTTCGGCATTGCGCTTTTCCTGACCGAATTGTCTCCTGTCTGGCTAAGGCGGCCGTTGGGTACGGCCATTGAATTGCTGGCCGCTATCCCGAGCATAATTTACGGTATGTGGGGCCTGTTCGTGTTCGCCCCCGTTTTCGCCGATACGGTGCAACCCTGGGTGAAAGCGCATCTGGGTGGAAAGCTGCTTATCGGGCCGCTCTTTCAGGGTCCGCCGATGGGGATCGGAGTCTTGACCGCCGGTCTGATTCTGGCAATCATGGTGCTGCCCTTCATTGCCTCGGTCATGCGCGACGTGTTCGAGATCGTCCCCGCCACACTCAAGGAATCCGCCCATGGCCTGGGCGCCACGACCTGGGAAGTGGTGTGGCATATCGTTCTGCCTTATACCAAAGCCGGCGTTTTGGCCGGCATGATGCTGGGCCTGGGCAGGGCACTCGGTGAAACCATGGCAGTCACTTTCGTCA
>JAZDIG010000591.1:0-7234 GCA_043805105.1 Candidatus Glassiibacteriota bacterium
TGGTGTTTTGAATGAGCGGCGGCGCTGAAAGCCGCTCGGTGACTTCACGACTTTATCATTACCGGTGAAATAATTCAAGTCTTGTTTTGAATTATTTCGGGTATTGCCTTTATTGAAGGCGGCTCAATTGGTGGTGAAAGAACAAATTCGGCTCCAGGGACTCGAATTGCCCTTTTCATCCTCGGCCCGTACGCGCCAGTAGTAGGCCGTGCGGCGGTTAAGCCAGCCGGCCGGCACCTGGAAAGCTGTCCCGTTTCTTACATCCCGGTCGAAAGTCGAGCAGAGGGGCCAGGCGCAATCCGGCCGTACGCCGAGCTGGAACCTGTAGCAGACGATCCTGTCACCGTCCACATCCACCGCTGGGGTCCATTCCAGCCTGGGAGTCAGCCCCCTGACCGTGGCGCCGCTTCCAGGCTGGACCGGCTGAGGCGCGTCCGGGGCGTGGCTGTCGAGTATCTCGCGCCACTTGTAAGTGATTTTAACCTGGCGAGCCTCGCCGCTCTGGTCCCGATAACGAACCAGGTTTCTGCCCAGGGAGAGCGCCGGGAGGCTGCCCGGATTGACCTGCAGGTCAGCGACGACCGAGATATAATCGAGGCCGGACTGGCCGTCGTAAACCAGAGGATCCTCCGCCGGCAGATCAGCCAGTTTTTTGTCGGCCGAGATGGAGTAGATAGCGTTGAAACTGTAGGTGGCGTTCCGGCCGTCCCGGACCAGCTTGTCATCCAGCGAGGCCCGGCATTCACCCATGCCGAAGCCCCAGGAAAAGACATTCCAGAGAGGAGTGCTGGCCCATTCGAAAGTCGGGTCCAGGCTGGCGGAGAGCGAAACCCCGTTGAAAGCGCCTTCCCCGCTCCCGAGGTCGTTGCCATCGACTCCGCCCTTGTAATAGCGCGTGTCGATATGACCGCCCACTATCACGTAAGGGCTTTTCATCGGAATGGTCAACTGAGAAGGGCTATCGTAGAGCCGGTCCTGCAGCCTGTCGACATGGACTACCGGCAGCTTCCCATCCTCCGCGAAGAACTTGATGTTATCCCGGTCAACCAAACCCTGGTAGGTATTGGTCCTGAAATCCGGCGCGAAGATCAGCCGACCGTTCGCATAACGCGGCGGCTCCTGTGTGCTCCGGCTGTCGTAATATTTTCTCAGCGCGGGCTTCCACCAGCGGACGAGTTTTTCGCCGGGGCGCAGGGTGTAGTCCATGGTGTGTTTGGCATAGACCCAGAGGTCGTAGCCTTTGCTGATCCAGTTATTGTCCGAGCTGGCATAGAGATTGGCCAGGGCCTCTCCCGCCGGGTCGGCCTCCGGTGCGTAGATCACCTTGCGGCCGTTTTCCAGAGAGGGGTACCAGCGGTAGGGCCGGTAACTCCTGGCGACCAGCTCCGGGTTACGTTCGAGATCGGCCAGGGAAGCCACGGTAAGGTTATCTTCCGTCAGGTACCAGACCCCGATGTCCGCATCCATGTGATGCCAGGCGCCATCCCATTTAGCCTCGGCCACGCTGTGATGGCTGATTTCGTAATTCCGGGCCTCGACGCCCGCCGCCCGGCAGAGGGCCACGAACTGGCTGGCGGCAGTGGAACAGATATGATATCCGTAAACATTGAAATGACGGACCGGATTCTGATCGGTCAAGTCCTCGGGGTAAGTCCACCAATAGGTGTTTTTCTCCACGAAATCGAACACGGCCATGGCCTTTTCCTGGTCGGTATTGCAGCCGGCCGTGATTTCAGCGGCCAAGTCCTCGACCGTGTGCCAGTCGTACCTGCCGTTGACAGTGACACGCGGATTCACCACCAGCACGGCACCCGCGTTCTCGATACCGATTTCGATGTTTTCCGGGTCCGCTGTCCCTTCCGCTATAACCTCGAAAGTCGTATCGCTCGCGGTGATTATCCAGCTACGCTCTTTTACGGTGGGCTGCTGGGCGAGCGATCCGCTGACCAGGCCGGAGAGGGCGATCAAGGCAGGTAGATTCAGTCTCATGGTCCGGGCGCTCCTTCCGGCTTAGAGTTTCTTTATCTGCATATCTGCAGGATTAATAGCGTAGTCGGGATTTCACTGAAAAATCCGGGAAAGACAGCAAGCTGCGGGGCATATTCGATTCCAGCGCTTTCCGCCAAATGACAGAGTAGGATGATTTTTTCAGATCGGAGAGCCGGAGCATTCCCCGAGCGCCCGGTCAGGGTTGGCCGGACCGGTCTTCCTTCTTCGAATGCCATTCCTCGAAGAACGAATAGACAGTCGGCACGAAAACCAGCGTGATCAGAGTGGAGCTGAGCAGTCCGCCGATCACCACCCTGGCCAGCGGCACCTGGGTCTCCGATCCCTCGCCGATACCGAAAGCCAGTGGAAGCAGGCCGAAAATAGTGGTCAGCGCGGTCATCAGGATCGGCCTCAGCCTGCGGCGTCCCGCCTCCTGGATCGCCTCACGTACGCCCAGGCCGTCCCTGCGCCGCAGAAGGTTGGTATGGTCGACCAGCAGGATGGCGTTGTTGACCACGATCCCACCGAGCATGATGCAGCCGATAAAGGACTGCACGTTGAAGGTGGTGCCGGTCAAAAACAGGATCAGGACGACACCGATCACTGCCAGGGGCACCGAAAACATTACCACGAACGGGTCGCGCAACGATTCGTACTGGCAGGCCATCACCATGTAGACCAGAATGAGGGCCAGTACGAAACTCAGCATCAGCTCGCGGAACGCCTTCTGCTGTTCCTCGTAGTCACCGCCGTAAACGATGCTGAAATCCCGGGGGATGGGCACGCTCCTGAGTTTCTCCCGGATGTCCCCGATTATCGAGCCCATGTCCCGGCCGCTGATATTGGCGGTGATCAGGGCGATCCGCTCCTGGTCCTTGCGCTCGATCAGCACCGGCCCGGTGCGGGGTTTCACGCTGACCACGTTGCGCAGCACCACCGGCTGATCCTCGGCATTGGTCATGGTCAGGTCGAGCACCTCGTTCAGCTCCATCTGCTCGGCGTTCTTGAACTGGACCAGGATCCGGTACTCGCGTCCGGTTTCGTGGAAATAGCCGGCCGGGGTCCCGGAGAGTACAGTCTGAAGGGTATTGGCGATCTGGGACACCGTGAGTCCCATGTTCGCCGCTTTCTGCCGGTCCACGATAATCAGCTCCTCGGGCATGCCCAGCTCGCGGTTGACCTGCACATCGGTCACTCCCCTGACCGACTCGATGATTTTTTTCACTCTCAGGGTCAGCTCGTTCGAAACATCGAAATCATGGCCGCGCACCTCGACCTGCACCCGGTCGGTGCTGCCGCTCACGACGCGGAAAACGAACAGGCCCTGGCCTTCCCGCGTGCGGATCGTGACCCCTGGAATATCGGCCAGCTTGCGTCTGAGGACGGCGGCGATCTGTTCGCTGGACCGGGAGCGTTCGTACTGCGAGACGAGGGCGATGCGCAAATCCCCCGAATGTGTACCTTCGATGCGATAACCCGCGCCGCCGATACTGGTCACCGTGTTCATTATCTCCGGCACCTCGGCCCTGACTATCCGCTCGATCTGCTGGAACTTTTCATCCATCACTTCGACCCGGGTGCCGACGTCCATTTCGGCACTGACCCGCACTTCTCCCTCGTCCGCCTTGGGCATGAACTCCACTCCGATCAGCGGGATCAGGAGCAAGCAGGCCGCCAGCGCGACTGCGGTCACCAGGACCACCCGCAGCCGATGTTCGAGGGCGTAGCGCAGCAGGGACACGTACTTCTCCTCCATCTGTTTCAGATACTCGCCCGTCCTGGCCAGGAGCCTGCGGAAGCGATTCGGCGCCGAATTCTTCCTGCCCGAAAAAACCTGCAGAAGCCTGGCCGAAAGCATCGGCACGATGGTGAGCGCCACGGCCAGCGAGCAGAGCAGCGAAAAGCTCACTATCAGGGAAAGCTGCTTAAACATCACCCCCGACATCCCGCGTACGAAAACCAGGGGCAGGAAGACCGCCAGGGTGGTCAGCGTACTGGCGATTATCGCGGCCGCCACTTCCGCGCTCCCCTCGACCGCCGCCTCTTCATCTGAAACTCCCGATTCCCGCAGGCGATAGATGTTTTCCAGTACCACGATCGAGTTGTCCACCAGCATGCCGATCCCCAGGGCCAGGCCGCCGATCGTCATGATGTTCAGGGTGAAGCCGCCGAAATAGATGAGCGCGAAGGTGGCGATAATCGAGACCGGGATGGCGGTGGAGATGATCACCGTGCTGCGCACATTGCGCAGGAAAATCAGCAGCACTATGATTGCGAGAATGCCGCCGTAAATGGTCATCGAACCGACGTTGGAGATCGAGCGGCGGATGAATTCGCTGGTGTCGATTATCGGCGTGATGTGGATCTGGGGGAAGTCCCGGTTTAACCGCTCGACTTCGGCCAGCACTCCGTTAGCCACTTCGACCGTGTTCATGCCGGACTGTTTATTCACTGCCAGTCTCACGCCCGGCTTGCCGTTGACCCGGACGATCTGCGTGACTTTCTGCCAGGAGTCCTCGACGCCGGCGATTTCGCTGAGCCGGACCGGGGTATCGCCCCGCATGGTCACGATCGTGTTGCGGATCTCCTCCAGGTCGGTGAAATGGCCCGGCGTGCGGATCGTCACCTGATACTGGCCGCGGTCGATAGTGCCCGAGGGCAGGTTGATATTTTCCGCCCTGAGCCTTCTCAGTATCAGATCAATCGGGATTTCCAGGGCTTTGATCTTGTCTGCGTAAAGGTCGACGTGGATTTCGCGGTACAGCCCGCCCCAGATGTCCAGGGCGGCGACCCCGGGCAGCCGTTCGATGCGGTACTTGATCTGGTCCTCGATTATCCGGCGCATCTGCACCGGATCGAGGTTACTGGAGGCGCCGAGGATCACGACCGGGAAGCTGGCCAGGTCGAACTTGCGCAGGGTCGGCCTTTCGGCATCCTCAGGCAGCCGCCCGATCACGCCGTCCAGCCGGTCGCGGATGTCGTTCGCGCCGGCATCGAGGTCCGTACCCCAGGTGAAGGTCACCCGCACCCGGGTCCGGCCTTCCGAGGAGATCGAACTGACTTCCTCGACTCCCGGCACTCCGCCCACCGACTCCTCGATTGGCCGGGTGACCAGCTCCTCCATCTCCTCGGCGCTGGCCCCCTCATAGGTGGTGAAAATTGTCAGCGTGGGGTAGGTGATCTCCGGCATCAGATCGATAGGCAGGCGGAAAAACGAGACGCCGCCGACCAGAATTACGATCAGCGCAACCATGGTGGTGAAAATCGGCCGGTGGACTGAAAAACGTGACAGGCTCAACTGCCCTCCTCGGCCACCTTGATCGGCGCGCCGTCTTCCAGGAGGTGCTGGCCGAGCTGGATTACCTGGCCGGAAATCTCCGGTTCGAGAACCTCGGCCAGGCTGCCGCTGATAATGCCCACTTTTACCGGGACAAAGCTGGCGGTCATTTTCTGCAGGTCGGCCAGGAACACTCCCTGGACTTCATTTCTGCGCACGAGGGTCCCGGCCGGTATCACGCTGGCGTTTTCATGCACGCCGAAGGTTATATCGACGCGGACGAACATGCCGGGCTTGAGCAGTCCGTCCCGGTTGGAGATCTCGATTTCAGTGCGCGCCTGACGGGAGGTTTCCTGCAAAAGGGGAGCGATACGGATCACCTTGCCGGTGAAAACCTTGTCCGGATAGGCATCCGTGGTGATTGTGGCTTCCATGCCGATATTGACTTTCGGATAGTCCCGCTCGATGATGTGGATCACCGCCCTCAGGGTGCTGATGTCGAGGATGGAGACGATCGGAGTGTTGGGAGTCAGCATCGACCCCTCGTCCCTGAACCGTTCCCCCACGACCCGCGTCCCGCCGTTCCCGTTAAGCTCTTCCCAGGTGGCCTTGATCCTGGTATACGAGAGCCTGACCTGAGCTTCTTTGAGAGCCGCATCGTTCTGATCCACCTGGGCCAGGGCCACTTCGTACCTGGCTTTCTGGGCGTTATGACGGTCTTTGGCCAGGTCGTATTCCGCCTCGGAGGAAATCTGCTGATCGAAGAGCGACTTGATCCGCTCGAACTCCCGGCGGGCCACTTCCATCGAGCTTCTGGATTCCTCCAGAGATGCGCGGCTCACCTGAAGCTCAGCCTGTGCCTTCTCCGCCTGCCGGGCGTACTCCTCGTCGTCCAGGACCGCGATCAACTGGTTCTGCTCGACCTTATCACCGATATCGACCAGTACTTTTTCCAGCCGGCCGGCGATTTTCGGTGCGGCAATGTACTGGGAGCGCGGCAACAAGGAGCCGGTAAAATTGCCGATATCCTGGATGGAAGCTTTCTTGACTGGAGCCAGAGATACTGTCACCGGAGGCTGGGTCAGCTCGTTCGAGCCCAGGCCCAGGCCGGACAGGGCTTCATAGAGCCTCCAAACCGCCACCAGGGCTATGACCGCGATGACTATTTTTACCGTTTTTTTCATTGTCCCGTTCTCAAATAGTGGATTTCAATTCCACACCGTACCTTGGCGGTACAGGGCACCAAGTTCAATTGGCCGGCGACTCTTCCTTCATTCCGGGCCACCCGCCGGAACTTGCCACGGAAAACGAAATCCCTCCAGGATTTGCCTGAAAATTGCGTCCTCAAGTTTTTCTTGATGAGAGCCTTCAAGAAATGAACACGACTGGAGGAATAGAATGCTGGGTAAGATAATCAAAATAGTCTCCTCATACAAGCAGTTATGCTGCGGCGCCGGCCGATTATCCTCCCTCTGAATTCCCCGCATTAACTCATCTTACTCCGGATAGTGTCTCCCCTCCCCGGCCGGGCCGCCGGCGGCAGCCCGGCTGACAAATAATTCTTCCACAATGTGCAAACGCGGATTAAAATAAGTTTCATCGAGGTTCGGCTTCCCGGCACAGGCGGTCTGATACCGGCTCTTTCAAGGGGGGAAAGCGATGGCAAAGGAATGGTACCGGCGCAACGAGCCCGGCTTGCTGTTGGCTGCCGGAACGGTCTGCCTGATATTGTCCGGGATCGGCCCCTACGACCGGACCACCTGGTGGCTCGAAATTTTTCCGATCCTGCTGGGCGCGCCGATTCTGCTGGCTACCGGCCGACGGTTCCCGCTCACTCCCCTGCTCTATCGTCTGCTGCTGGTCCACGCCCTGATCCTGATGCTGGGGGGCCACTACACCTATGCCCGTGTCCCTCTCGGCTTCTGGGTCCAGGACCTGTTCGACCTGGGCCGCAATCACTACGACCGT
>JAZDIG010000592.1:0-2017 GCA_043805105.1 Candidatus Glassiibacteriota bacterium
CGCGGTCGAACACGTCCCAGGTCTGGCCAAGTCCGCTGAAATCGGTGCGGAAGATGCCGCTGTTGGTGGCGAACCAGACCGCCCGGGTTCCCTCCACGGCGATTGCATTGGCGGCCAGGCCGGCATAATCGGGCGGCTTCAGTTCGCTGTAGGAAAACTTGCTTTCATCGGCGGCATCCTCCTGGAAGTTGAGCAGGACCACCTTGCCGGCGGTGGCGATCCACAGCCGGTTGGCGGTATCGGCTTCCAGGTCGACGATCCCGACATCGCCGACCGCAGCCCGGAAGGTGGCCAGGTCATGAGGCGGCCGGCCGGAAGAAAAACCGCCGGGAATCACCGCGAGTCCCCGGTTGGCGTAGCCGATCCAGACGTTAGCCAGGCCGTCCACCGCAACCGTGCGCACCGCCCGTTCAGCCAGAAAGGGCGAGTAGACGGCGAAAGTCTGCTGGACCGGGTCGAAATACTCCAGCCCGCCGGGGCGATCCTGGTTGAACAGGCTGCCGATCCAGGCTCCGCCCCGGGAATCGAAAGCCATGTCGCCGCGGATCACGTCCATCGACAGGCCGGTCTGGTTGGCCGTATAGGTTTCCCAGCGGTCGTCCGCCGGGTCGGCGGTGCCGCGGTCGTCCAGGATGTTGAACCCGCCGCTGCCGATCACCGAGGGGCCGAACCAGGTGCCCAGGTAGAGCCGCCCATCGGGCGCGACGTCGAGAGAGCTGACCATGTTCATCAACAGCGGGCTGTCGCTTTCGGTAAAGCTGGTCCAGGTATCGCCGTCGAAACGGTTGACCCCGGCCCGGCTGCGGGGGACGATGTCGGCGGCGCTGGAGGTCCAGACCACGCCCCGGCTATCGACCGCGACGTTGGTCAGGACGTTGAAAAGCGGCCCGGGCAGGCGGAGATTGGCCCAACCGCCAGTGCGGTCCGGGTAGTAGAGGCCGCCGCCGGAGCTGCCGAGTACGGGCCGGTCGAGGCCGGGAGGGATGGGGCCGAGCGCGGCGATGTCATCCGCGGGGACGGGCAGGCTGCGCCAGGCGCCGGAACTGTCGAGCAGATACACTTTGCCGGCCGCGGCCGCCGCCAGGTACGAATCGCTCCCGACCTTCAGCAGGCGCAGGTCAGTTACCCGGCTGTCGCCAAACGGGACTTCGACCCGGCTGAAGCCGGCCGGCCCGAGCCTGGCGATGAGGCTGCCGGCGGCGAGATAGACTGCAGCGTCCGGGCCTGTTTCGATTTCGGTCACCGCCAAAGGCGGCACGCCCTGTTCGAGTCCGAAGCGGGTGAATTCTCCATTATCCCTCATCAGCCAGACCGCGCCATCCGAGGCGAAGAACGCGCCGACGGTGGTTTCCTCGATGTCGTAGATTGCCTCGTCCTGCAGAATCAGGGGCTGATCGCGCAGCGTTTCCACGAAGGATTCCCCGGCCGCCAACAGCCGCGCTCCTTTGGGGGTCCCAACCCAGAAAAGAGAAACTCCGACCGGGGCGATCCGGCTGGACAGGCCCAGGTGCAGGATGCGCTGGTCCGGGACGCCGTCCAGGGTCCCGAGTGCGATCCAGCGTCCCGCCGTGGTTTTCAGTATCACTCCCGCCTGGTCGCTGCCGGCCAGCAGGCGGCCGTCCGGCAGAACGGCCAGGGCGGTCAGGTCGGCCGAGGGCACTCCCTCGCCGCGTGAAAACACGACGTATAAATCCAGTCCGAGGTCCAGACGCACCAGCCCTCCACCGGTGGCGTACCAGAGCGCCTCGCCGCCGGGAGCCAATTCACAGGCGCGCACTTCGTTGCGGTTGGCGTAATGAGCCGCCTGGCCCCAGACCAGCGCGGGAAACCAGAGCGCCAGGGCCAGGATTAGTTTCGTCCCCAACAGTCGGGTGATTACAGGTTTGCCGGCACGGCCCCGCATATCAGCGCTGCCTCCCTCCCCCGGCGGCGGGAGCCTTGACGGGTTTGAAGCTGAAACTCCTGCCGCCCGGCAAAGCTTCCAGGCCCGCCCGGTTCACCACCCGGGAAAACGAAA
>JAZDIG010000593.1:0-9052 GCA_043805105.1 Candidatus Glassiibacteriota bacterium
CGGCGGGAAAGCGGTCGAACCCAGGCTGCCCTACCGCCGTTTCCGGGCTCTGGACGGCAGTCTCATTCTGGTGGGGCGCGGCCCGAGTGAAAACGACGAGCTGACTTTTCACGTAGCCAACGGCCGGGACCTCTGGCTGCACGTGGCCGGAGCCACCGGCAGCCACGTCGTTCTCAGTTGCCCGCCCGAGGGCGGTTACAGTGAAGAGGCCCTGCTGGATGCGGCTCATCTGGCGGCCTTTTTCAGCGGCCTGCGCAGCGAGCCGGCGGCGGATGTGGACTACACGCTGCGTAAAAACGTGTCCAAGCCGCCGGGACTGCCGCCGGGCCGGGCGGTGATCGCCTCCCGCCGCACGCTGCACCTGCGCATCGACCGGGAGCGTCTCGACCGGCTGCTGGGCCGGCGACCCGACTTCCAGACGGAGAATTCGAATTGAGAAAGCTTATCAGGTGTTGGGGAAAATAACGATGAAAGCCCGGCGGTTTGTTAATTACCGGCCGATCAGCCGGCCGGACCGGCAATAGGATTGAAGTTTCTTCGAATGAAATATCGATATTTTTCTGTAGTGGCATCAGACCGAGGCATTTTCATCTTGAGCGCAGCCGGAAACTGCCTGTACGAGCCATAGCAATAGGAGCGTGCAGGAGCCTCGCAATTTCCATCGCGGCCCGTGGTATGATTCCAGTGGCAGGCAGGCCAGTTCGAGGACGGGTGCAGGGAGAGGAGGCGGAGGAGTCCTCGAAGGCGACCACCGATGGAGCGGCGGGAAAGACTCGAGGCCCGGCTTAACTTTGTTTTCCTTTGGTTCCAAAGGAAACGCTTTTGGTTCTTTTGGCGACAAAAGAACAATTAAATCCTTTGCCGGGGCAAAAAATATACTTCAGGACAGAATTACAGTTGACATTTTTTTCGGATAGTTCTGATAAAGCCTTAGTACAGGTTTTCTTAAATATGGTTACGTTGCACTCAATTGAATTTCCCTGTGATTACGCCGAATCATATGCATGGTGTTATTTTTATCGTAGGGGCGGACCCATGTGTCCGCCCACCGCTGGTGGATCCGGGCGCACACGCGGGTGCGCCCCTACATGAGGTCATACATTTTTGGCAACGCTCGAATTACGAACACAAAATTGAAGCCCTGCAAGTATTATACGGCAACTCGCCCGCTGGAATCATAAAAAACGTCACCGTAATTGAGAATTAAAGCACTTAGCCTTGGAGAAAGGAATGCTGGAGCGCCTGTTCGGACTGGCGGAAAGGAAAACGACTGTATCCACCGAGGTGATCGCCGGGGCCACCACCTTCATGACCATGGCCTACATCATCTTCGTCCAGCCCGCGCTCCTGTCCCAGGCCGGCATGGATTTCGGCTCGGTGATGGTCGCCAGTTGCCTGGCGGCGGCCATTTCCAGCCTGGTGATGGGTCTCTGGGCCAACTACCCGATCGCCCTGGCCCCAGGCATGGGCGAAAACTTCTTCTTCGTCTACACGGTGGTGCTGGGACTGAGTGTTTCCTGGCAGCTGGCGTTGGGGATGGTGCTGCTGAGCGGGCTGATGTTCCTGGCGCTGAGCTTTTTCGGGGTAAGGGCCTATCTGCTCGAGGCGGTCCCGGCCCAGCTGCGCTACGGGATCGCCGGCGGGATCGGCGCTTTCATCCTAATGATCGGCCTGGGCCACGCGGGGCTGATCTCCCGCAACCAGGCGGCCTGGGCCGAGCTTTTCGATGCCGCCGGGGCCTGGGCCGCCATTAAAGCCGGTGACTGGGGCTTCTTCGCCAGGCTCGGCGAAATCTACGGCCTGTTCGGCGAATGGGGCTGGCCGCAGGGAATCGCCGGGGCGGGGATGGCGGTCTGCCTGGCGCTCCTGGCCCTCCGGGTCCGGGGAGCGCTGCTGATCGGCATGGCGGCGGCCGCCGGGCTGGGTCTGCTGGTTGGAGAGGTGCACTGGCGGGGAGTCGTTTCAGCGCCGCCCTCGGTGGCTCCCACTTTCATGCAGTTCGAGCTGGCCGGGCTTTTTAATTGGAAACTTTTCCCGCTGGTGCTGGTATTTCTTTTCATGGTGCTGTTCGACACGATCGGCACTCTGATCGGCGTGAGCGAGCAGGCCGGGCTGGTGGACGAAAAGGGCCGTCTGCCGCGGGCCAGGCGGGCTTTCATGGCGGATGCGTTCGGCACCTCGGTGGGGGCTTTGCTGGGGACGAGCACCGTGACCAGCTACATCGAAAGCGCAGCCGGGGTCCAGGCCGGCGGCCGCACCGGGCTGGCCGCGGTAGTCTGCGCCGCGGGCTTTCTGGCCGCGCTGTTCTTTTCGCCGGTGGTGCAGATGGTGGGCAGCGGGATGGAAACCGCCTCCGGTGTTACACTTTATCCGATTACGGCGCCGGCCCTGGTGATAGTGGGTGTCCTGATGCTGCGCTCGGTGGCCCGGACCGGCTGGTCATCCTGGGTCAAGACAGTTCCGGCCGTTCTGGTGGTGGTCGGGATGCCGCTCAGCTACAGTATCGCCGATGGCCTGGCTTTCGGTTTCATCGCCTATCCCATCCTGCACCTGGCGACCGGGAGGGGACGGGAGGTGAGCGGGCTGATTTACGCGCTGGGACTCATTTTCCTGCTGCGCTATCTGTTCCTCTGAAAGAGCAGCCGCTGACGGACGAATTGAGGTCATTCAGCTTGTCAGGCGGGAGATTCCCGTGACTCCGAACTATCGTCTCTGTCTATCTCTGGCCGTCCTTTTGGCCGTCCCTTCTCTCGTCCAAGCTCAGAAAACCGCCGGGATCCCGGCTGAAGTGCTCGCCAAAGCCGACTACCGGACGCTTATGGCCTGGCAGTCGGCGTCAGGGCGGAAAGGGCCGGCCCTGGCCTGGGCTGCGCCGGGTACTTCCGAGCTGATGGTGACAGTCCAGCTGCGTGATGAGTCCGCCAGGCCGGCCTCCAACTACGTCCGGCTGATCGCCCGGCGGGGGCGCTTCGCCACCGCCGCGATTGATCCACGCTACCTGCCGGAAATAACCGCCGACCCGGTGGTGGTGCGGATCGAGGCCGGCGGGCGGAGCCGACCCTATGACGATCCGGCCGACCTCTCGATCCGGGCGGCCCACGTACCGGTCAAGACCGGGATAACCGGCCGGGGCGTAATCGTGGGGATCGTCGACACCGGGATCGACTGGCGGCACCCGGACTTCCGCAATCCGGACGGCAGCACCCGGATCCTGGCTATCTGCGACCTGAGCGAAGAGTGGTACGTCCTGAAGAGCGGCGACCTGGGCGCCAAAGGCCCCTACCAGGGAATCGAAGTCACCCGCGACCAGATAAATATGGCGCTCGCCGGCCAGGGCAGCATCCGCGAGATGGACTATATCGGCCACGGCACGATGGTGGCCGGTACCGCCGCGGCCAGCCCCTCCCTGGCCGACAGCCTCAACTACTACGGCGGCGCGGCCCCGGGAGCGGACATCGTGGCGGTGAAAGTCTGCAGTGCGCCCCGGGATTCTTTTCTGGACAACATCAAGATCCAGAACGGCATTACCTATGTCGATTCCCTGGCCCGCGCGCTGGGCCGGCCTTACGTGGTTAACCTGAGCCTGGGCTCTAATTTCGGTCCGCACGACGGCACCTCGGCCTACGAACAGTTCATCGCCGGCTTCATCGAGGATACAGCCCGGGGCCGGGCGATTGTGGTGGCGGCGGGCAACTCCCGCCAGGACAGCGCCCACGCCAACGGCACGATGGACGCAAAAGTCGACGGCGGAACGGTGATGCTCGAACTGGAAGTAGGCAAGCGCGGCGGCGGGGACGACAACCTGTTCGTCGACATCTGGGTTCACAGCGAAGAAAAGGGCGCTAATCTCGTGCTGGTGTCCCCGGACAGCTCGTACGTCGGTCGTTATCTGAACGGCCAATTCGACGAAAACAACAGGGTCAATTATTCAATGGAAGGCTGGGTCCGGGTAGCCAACAACATGTCGGGAGCCAACCCGCTCACCGGAGACAAGGAAATCGAAATTCTGATCCTGGATTCCGGCTTGATCGTCAACCCCCAAGTGGACACGCGGGTCGGCAAAGGCACCTGGCGGCTTTACCTGACAACCGCCAGCGGCAGGTTCGATGCCTACCTGGGCGCCAGCGAGGGCCTGGAGGCCAGGTTCGTTTCACACCTGAACGAGGAAGGCACTATCGGCGTGCCGGCCACCGCGCCGGCAGTGATCAGTGTGGGCGCTTACGTCGAGCGCACGGACTGGCTGACCCTGGCGGATGGGTATACTTGGGCCAGCGAGCTGGTTGGAGAATCGACGCCGGGTGAGATCGCCTCCTTCAGCAGCCTCGGCCCCAACCGCCGTGGAATCTTCAAGCCGGAAATCACCGCCCCGGGCCAGTGGCTGATGGCCTCCCTGTCCTCCGGCGCCTGGCCTGATGAAGCAGGCAGCCTGTCCATGTTCTGGACTTCCCGCGAAGACCGCAGGCACTTTTTCTTAGCCCGCGACAGCCTCCACGCCGTAGCGCAGGGTACCAGCTTTTCCGCGCCGCTGGTGACCGGAATCTGCGCCCTGCTGCTCGAGGCCGATCCCGCTCTTTCCAACCGGCAATTGAAGGACCTTCTGACTGCCACCGCCCGGGTGGACAGCCTGGTTCCCGCCGCGCCGAACAACGTCTGGGGCTGGGGCCGCGCCGATGCCTTCGCCGCCGTTTCACGGATAATCAGCCGGAGCGAGGATTCGCTGGTCTTCTCCGGCCGTTTCGACCCACCCGACACCCTGCGCAGCGACAGCCTCCACTTCATTATCGAAGCCGATTTCGCCCGCTCGGCGCTGTCCTTGTCCTCGTTCGAACTGGAGCTGAGCTGGCCGGTGGATCGTCTGGCTCTTTATGCTCTGCCCGGCCTGACAGTCGATCCCCGGCTGCCCGTGCTCTCGTTCGATACCACCGGCATCGCTTCCGGAAGGTTGATCGTAAAAGGGAGAATGCTGCAGATGCTTCCCGGAGTGGGCGAGATTCTGGGCCTCTATTTCAGGCCGGCGGACAGCCGCCGGGCCGATGGCGTGAAAGTGACCTACAGCCTGACCGGGGCGCATGGCGATTGGCTGGAAACGGAGCTTGCCGGGCTGGCGTTCGTCCACCAGGCGGCGGCAGTCTCGATCAGGCCGGTTTCCACCTGCCTGGCGGCCGGAGACCTGGACGGCAACGGCCGGGTGGACATTTTCGACCTGCTGGCGCTCCTGAAAGTGATCGCCGGCAAGGTGGAGCCGACCGACTGCGCGGACGTCAACCTCGACGGCCGGGCCGACATCTTCGACCTGCTCCAGCTCCTGAAGCTCATTTGACCGGCTGCGAACCACTCCGCTATTATTACACAGAACGTCTTAATTATTTACTCATTGTCTGGGAAAATTCCCCTCTTTGAAAAAGAGGGGTCAGGGGGGATTTAGGATAACACTTCCGCAATATTTTCTGACGTCATGTATAGAAACCCGGCCGGAATTACTACCAAGTCCGGGCTTTTCAAGCGGCTGACAGGGGGCGCGGATATCGATGCGTCTGAAATTGTCCGGAATATTGTTGCTGGCCACAGCCATCCGGCTGGCTGGCGCCGGCCGGGTCCAGGCTTCCATGCCGGACTCGGCCAACTGGACCGTCAAAACCGATACTCGGCTGGTGGCGCTCTGGCGGCACGCTCGGCCGGTCCAGCCCGGCCTGGCTGCGGCCGGGCTGTCCGGAAAAGGAACGCTGAAAGTAGTGCTCAGTCTGGCGCAGGAAACCCGGCCAGTCTTGCTGCCCGGTTTCACGCCCACAGTGAGCCGAGGCCGGGTCGCCGCGGGCTATCTGGATATAGGCCGCTTGCCCGAGCTGGCTGGCTCGCCCGCCGTACTCCACATCCGCCCCGAACGCTATTACGAACCTGTCGATCTGACCGGAGCGCTGTCCGTGCGCGCCGTGCGGGTGGCCGAACGCTGGGGAATCGACGGCAGGGGAGTGGCAATCGGAGTGATCGACACCGGCCTCGACTGGCAACACCCGGATTTCAGCCGGCCGGACGGCACGACCCGGGTCCTGGCCGTGCTGGACCTGAGCGAGACTGCGGATTCATTGGCCGGCGGAAGCCTGGGGGAAGCGGGACTGTACGGCGGTATCGCGGTTTACGGGGCGCAGATCGAACAGGCGCTGGCCGGCAAGGGGACGATCCGGCAGAAAGATTTCCTGGGCCACGGCACCCACGTGGCCGGGACGGCGGCCGCACGGCCGGCCGGAGCGGTCAGCGAGTTTGGCGGAGTGGCCCCGGGAGCGAGCCTGATCGGAGTCAAGGCCACGCCCTCGCCGCGGGATTCGGTGTTCAGCGACGTCAACATCATGAACGGCCTGGCCTTTATCGACTCGCTGGCCGGCTCTCTCGGGCTTCCCTGGGTAGTGAACATGAGCTTCGGCAGCGAGCTCGGCGCCCACGATGGTACCGACCCCCTGGAGCGCTTCATCGCCTCGTTCGTCTCCGCCGGACAACCCGGCCGGGCCGTGGCTGTTGCCTCGGGGAACTCCCGCCAGCGGGCCTCCCATGCCGCCGGAAATTTCACCTCCGTCGCGGGCGACAGCCTGACGGTGGAGCTTTCGGTCAGCCGGGGCGGCTCCAGGCCGGCCCACATGGTCCGCGTGGAATTCTGGCTGTCGACCGGGCACCCCGGGCTGACGCTGGCGATCCTGTCGCCGGCCGGCAGGCGCTACGGGCCGTTCCCGGACGGCTTCACCAGCGGCGACACCCTGCGCACTCAGGATGCGGTAATGATCGTGGAGAACGCGCATGGGGGGCCGCATCCGGACAACGGGGACCGGCTGGTGGCAGTGGAGCTGTACGATCTCGGCTGGTGGGACAAAGCGATCGAGAAGGACAGCCTGGAGATCGCCGGCGGGACCTGGAAGTTCGTGCTCTATTCCGGCACCGGCTCGTTCGATGCCTGGGTCTACTCCACCCAGGGTCTCACCGCCCGCTTCGGCACCTTCGTCACCTCTTCCGGCACGGTGAACGTTCCGGGCAGCGATCCGGAGCTGATCACCGTGGGGGCCTATACTTCCCGGTTGGACTGGCTGTCGCTCGAGGGTCCGGCCGGGTCGCAGGGCTTGTACCTCGGCAGTTCCACCCTCGGCGACCTGGCGTATTTCACCAGCCTCGGCCCCAACCGCCGTGGGGTGCTCAAGCCGGAAATCACCGCGCCGGGCCGCTGGGTGGCCGGCTCTCTCAGCCGTTGGGCCTGGCCGCAGGGCGAACCGCTCAGTATTTTCACCAGCCCCTTTTTCGATTATCCGCTGGCGCTGGTCACTTTCGACAGCCTCCATGCCGTCTCCCAGGGGACCAGCTTTTCCACGCCGCACGTGGCGGGTGTCTGCGCCCTTCTCCTGCAGGCGGACAGCTCGTTGAGCAACTCGCGGATCAAGGAAATCCTGACCGCCACCGCCGCCACCGACAGCCTGATCCAGACCGCGCCGGATAATGCCTGGGGCTATGGCAGGGCCAATGCGGCGGCGGCGGTGCGTGCCGCGCTGGGCCTGAGCCGGGACACGGTGTCTATCGCCGCCGGACTCGACCCGGCGGATACGCTGTTTACCGACAGCCTGCGCTACACGGTGACGCTCGATCTGCGCTCCTCGGCCCAGATGGCGCGTTCCTTCGCCCTGGAGATCGCCTGGCCCAAGGAGCGTCTCCGGCTGAGGCGGGTGCCGGACAGCCTGTCCGCCTCCGGAGCGATCAGGACCGTTTCCGTGCCGGACCCGGCTGGCGGATCGCTGATAGTCAGAGGCGACCTGGCCGGTTACCTGTCAGGGCAGGCCGAACTGGTTTCGCTGGTCCTGGCCCCGGTCTCCGCAGCCCGGGCCGACAGCGTTACGGTAAGTTTCAGGCTGCTGAAGCTGATCGGTGATTTTGCGCCTTTCGACCTGGCCGAGGAGGCGGTAATAAGCCAGGCCGCCCCGCTGGCGCTCGCCCCGGTTCTCGCCTGTCCCCTGGCCGGAGACGTGGATGGAGACGGCCGGGTGAGTATCTTCGACCTGCTGGCGGAGCTGAAAATTATCGTCGGGAGAGCCCAGCCGTCGGCCTGTTCCGACCTGGACCTCAGCGGCCGGACCGATATCTTCGACCTGCTCGTCCTGCTGGGAATTCTCCGCGGTGGCTGATCAGGGAAAGAGGTCTTGGAACAGAATTTTGGCGCCGATTCCGATCAGCACCAGGCCGCCGGTCACTGAGAGGTAGCGCGAGTTGAACCGGCTGAACCGGTTGCCGAAGTACATGCCGGCGAGGGTGAAAAGGCAGGCCACGATCCCGATAACGATGCTCGGGAACCAGATCGATACCGCCAGCAGCGACAGGCTCAGCCCCACGCCCAGGGCGTCCAAGCTGGTAGCCACGGACAGCAGCACGAGCATCCGGCCGCGAGTGGGGTCGGCCACGGAAAACATCGACCGGCCGCCATCCGCTTCTCCCCGGATCATCTTGTAGCCGATATAGCTCAGGATGACGAATACCGCCCAGTGGTCGTAGCCTGCCACCAGCCAGCCCAGCCGCTCGCCGGCCGCCCAGCCCACCACCGGCATGATGAACTGGAACAGGCCGAAATGAAAGGACAGCCGGAAAAACTGGCGGAACGAGTTCCACCTGAACTTCAGGCTCAGCCCCACCGACACGGCCAGCGCGTCCATGGCCAGCCCGACTGCCAGAAACATTACGTTAGTTAGACTCAACTATTCCAGCCTCGTTTGACCGATACCACCTTTTGCCGGGAAGAATCGGTCCATCCGACCGATCCTGCTCAAGTCAAAAAAATGGCCACCCGTCCGGATAAAGACGGGTGGCCCCAAAGAGCGACTGCTCACTCCTCGATCTTCATCTGGACGATCTTGCGGAATCCTTTGGTGATGATCGCGTACCAGACCAGGCCGGCCAGCATCCAGTAGCTGACGTACTTGAGGACGGCCGGATTCAGGCTGATAAAGATCACGCCGATCACGAGCATGCCCAACAGCGGCATCAGCAGGAAGCGCCAGAGCTCCAACGGCCCTATCTTACCCTGGCGGTT
>JAZDIG010000594.1:0-4019 GCA_043805105.1 Candidatus Glassiibacteriota bacterium
TTTCGCTGCCCGTGCCTTCGGCGCATAGCGCCGCCAAATCGGAGGCTGAAAAATTGTGGGACCAGGGCCAGGCCGAATACGAGAAAGGCCGCTACGATCAGGCCCTGCGCTACTACGAAAGCGCACTTGCGGCCTCCCGGCACACCAACGATCTTGACGGCGCCGGAAGCACCCTCTACAGCATCGGCCTTGCCTACGAGAGCCTCGACCGATTCGACCGGGCCCTTGCCAGCTACGAAGCTTCACTGGCGATTTACCGGCAGCTCAATAGCCCCCCGGACATGGCGATTAACCTGCTCAACATGGGCGCCATCGAGTACCGTACGTTCGCCAGGTACGACACCGCCCTTTCCCACCTCCAGGAGGCCCTGAAAATCTTCCGGCAGATCAACGAGGAGGAATTCAGCGCCCTGGCTGGCTTTCACCTGG
The DNA here is from genome assembly GCA_043805105.1 of Candidatus Glassiibacteriota bacterium. Classification (GTDB taxonomy): domain Bacteria; phylum Gemmatimonadota; class Glassbacteria; order GWA2-58-10; family GWA2-58-10; genus JAZDIG01. Next base: position 430 of record JAZDIG010000594.1, read on the forward strand.
GGACGCTCTACGTGAACACCGGACAGTACCGGGTGGCGATGGGCTACCTCGAGGATTCCCTGCGGACAAACCGGAAACTCAAGAGCGCCGAAGGCACCGCCTCGGTCCTTCACAACCTGGGCAGGGCCCATGCCGGTCTGGGTGAATACCAGCGGGCGATCCCCCTTTACGAAGAGGCCGTTTCCATCGACCGCAAACTCAACCGCTTCGACAATCTTGCCGCGGACCTGACCAGCCTCGGGTATGCCTACAACGACCTTTACAAGTACGATAAGGCCCTCGATTATTACCGTGAAGCCCTCGATCTGGCCCGCAGCCGCAACCTTCCGGGCCGGACGGCGACCGCTCTGAACAACATCGGCACGCTTTATTTCGACCTCGGCCGGTATGAGACGGCCCTGACCACCTACCAGGACGCCCTCAAAATCAACCGGGAGCTTTCCCGGGAGACGGAGATCGCCGTCGCCCTCAACAATATCGGCAATCTCTATGCCGCCATCGGCATAGATGACAAGGCCCTCCCTTATTTCAAGGAGGCCCTGGCCATCAACCGGGCCAGGCACCGGCTGGCCGAAACCGCCGTGAACCTCAACAACATCGGCATGAACTACTACCGCACCGGCCGCTACGACCGCGCCCTTGAATATCTGGGCGAGGCCATGAAGATTCGAAAACAGCTCGGCAACCCCCACGAGGTCGCCCGCGTTCTGGACAACATCGGCGCGGTCTACCTCTTTAAGAAGCGATACCAGGAAGCTAAAACGACGTTTCTGGAAAGAAAAGCGCTCCAGGCCAAAATCCCGGGGATCCACCTTAACTATTCGGGCCTGGTGGAAACCTGCATTGCCACCGGCCGGTATGCCGAGGCCCGCGCTTACCTGATGGACATGCCGTCCGATGCCCGCCAGCGCGATGCCTACCGCATCGACTACCACAGCCAGCTCGGCCGGATATATAAGGGGGAGCGGCGATACGCCGAGGCCTCCGCCGAACTGCTCACCTCGGTCCTGATCATCGAGGAGATGCGGCATACGGCCGGTGAAAAGAGCGGTTTTCTCGGCGGCGGCAGTGCCGGCGGCCGTGCCCGCGCCTACCGGGCGCTGGTCGAATCCCTGGCCGAAAGGGCCATCGCCGGCGAATCCCCCGATTCCCGCTTTTCCGCCTACGGCCGGGATGCGGCCGCTGCGGCCTTTTATTTTGCCGAGGCAACCAGGGCACGGACGCTTCTCGAGGCCCTGGCGTCGTCATCGAAAAAGCAAGGCGGCGCGCGGCTGCCGGACCACCTGAGGGAAAAGGAGGCGGTCCTGCTTTCCCGGCTCGATGAACTGGACAAGCGCTGGGAAGCCGCCTACCGGCAGGGGGGTGCGGCCCTTGACGAGATGGTCCGGGATAAGGCCCGACTCACGTCCCAGCTGTCTTCCTTTGCAGCCGAATTACGAAAGGACGCGCCGCTTTATGCTGCCCTGCACTACCCCCGTCCCATGGCCCCGGAAGCTTTGTCTCTCAAGCCGGATGAGGTTCTGCTGGAATATGCTTTAGGGGAAACGGCCTGTTATATCTTTGTGGTCGAAAAGGGCGCTATTTCCCGGATCATCCGGATTCCCGAGGGGCGGGAGGCGCTGGAGGCAAAGGTAAAACGCCTGGTGGAATCCATGTCGGAAAATTCGGGCGCGGGGTTCACGCCCCGGAGCGCCCGGGAGCTCTTTGACCTTCTCCTTTCAAAAGCCCTGGCCCCGGTGGCCGACGGTACCAAGGTCGTCATCATCCCCGACGGGATGCTCGGGATGCTCCCCTTTGAGGCGCTGGTGGTCGCTGAAGGAACCCCGGCAGTATACGCGACCGACCGTTGGAACTTTACCTACACCCAGTCGGCGACCATCCTGGGTCTGTCGCGGATGCTCCCGGCGCCCCGGGCGGATCGCGTGCTTTTTGCCCTTGGAAACCCCATCTACGCCAAGGACGATCCCCGCTATATCGCCCGCCTGTCCGGCAGTTCGGCAACCCCTTCACCGGCCGGCAATGACCCCCTCTACGGCTACCGGGGGGTGACAGTTGTGCCCCGGGATGATTCTGACCGGGACGAGTGGAAAGAGGTCTATTTCCCGCCGCTTCCCGAAACAGAGGATGAAGTCAGGGCCATTGCCGCTATCCTGGGTGTTTCCGTGACAACGCCGGATGTGCTCCTGGGCATTTACGCCAGTGAGACCCGGCTGCGGACCTCACCCCTGGGCGACTATCGGATGCTTCACTTTGCCACCCATGCCGACCTTCCCGGAAAGGTACAGGGTATCCGGGAACCGTTTCTCCTCCTCGGCCAGGTCGAAAACCGGGGCGATGACGACGGGTTCCTGACCCTGTCGGAGGTTCTCGATCTTGACCTTCACGCAGACCAGGTGGTGCTGTCAGCCTGCGTCACCGGAAAAGGAGAAATTATGGAGGGCGAAGGGGTCGGGAGCCTAGCACGGGCATTCATCCACGCAGGCGCAAGGAGCGTGGTCGTCAGCCTCTGGAACCTGGCGTCAGTGGAAGCGGTGGAGTACATGACGCGCTACTATAATTATCTCAAAGTGGAAAAGGATCACTCAAACGCCCTTCGGCTGGCCCGCAGGGACATGAAAGCCAAATACCCGAACCCGTTTTACTGGGCCGTATTCGTCCTTCACGGGGAGGGTTGATCCGGCTAACCATACTGCGTCCCCTTTTACACGGGTTCATCCACAGGTTAGCAATTTTGCTCGATCTTATCGAAGCCCGGTCTCACAAAATCTCTTGCACAGGGAAACCGGATTTCCACCCTGTTTTTTATATTTTCAAGCAATGCTACTAAATTTAAAATTTGTGCCTTTTGCTCGGGGAAATAGAGCAGCAAAATATTCCAGGCCGATATGGAACGATCTATTCCTATTAATTCTTTTCTTGTTTTGCTTCTTTCCCATGTGCGCTATAGCGGTGATAGCGGCAAGCTAAGTGCTTCGATTCGCAAATACAGTGACGTATCGTTGGGACGAGAATCGTTCGTTATGCTTACTCAGCACTAAGTCCTGAGCAAATAAATACGTTATCGTAATGATGAATCGAAGGACTAAGCCTTTTAACTGGAACCCGTTTTATCCTGAGCTGTTTTCGGCGCCGCTTTTTCCGCGGCAATCTCGCCCAGGTATTTGGGCAGTTCAATCCCGGCCATAGCCGCCACGTCGTGCAGCGGCGGCAAACTTTTTATCAACCCGGAAAGAAAGTTTGCGGTAGCGGTGCCGTCTTTGCCGCCCCCGGCAGAATCCCAGACCGTGATTTTGTCGATTTTGATGTTGCGAATTGCCTCTACCTGAAGTTGTACAATCTGTTCAATTTTTTCGGTCATGAGTAGGGTCGCTGCCGCCTTTGCATCGCCATTGCAGCCCTTAACCAGGCTAAGATATCCGGCAGCCTTGCTATCAAGCACCTTTCGCACCCCCTCCGCCTCGGCCTGATATTTAAGCAGGATGGCATCGGCCTGACCTTTTGCCTCGCGGCGGGTTTTTTCGGCTTCGGCTTCGGCAGCAATCTCAACTTTTTTCTTATCAATTTCCTGGCGCACCACTTCTTCGGCAATG
>JAZDIG010000595.1:0-4168 GCA_043805105.1 Candidatus Glassiibacteriota bacterium
GTTCGGTCCCTGGACCCTGGGCTATCACCTCTACGGCGTGGAAAATTTTCTCATCGCCAGTCTCGAGGAACCCGAGGAGCTGAAAAGGGCGATGCGCCGGCTGGTGGAGGTGACCGTGCAGTTCGGCCGGGCCCAGCTCGAGGCTGGGGCGGACTGCCTGACCCTGGCCGATCATTGCACCCGGGACCTGTGTTCGCCCGAGACTTACCGGGACTTCCTGGCCGAAATACATCTGGAATTGCACGAGCGCCTGGCTTGCCATCTCCTGCTGCACATCTGCGGGGACACCTCCGACCGGATTCAGCATATCCGGACTACCGGGATCGAATGCTTCCATTTCGACTCCAAGGTTCCAACCGCGGTCGCCAGACAACTGGCCGGAGACACTCTCGCGCTCATGGGCGGTACGAGTAATTTCACGGTGGTGAAGAGCGGCACGCCCGAGGCGATCGCCGCAGACGTGGCCGAAAAAATCGCCTGTAGAATCGATATAATCGGCCCGGAGTGCGCGGTCCCGCTGGATGCCCCCTGGCGCAACCTGAGGCTGATCGCGGATGAGGTGCATAAACAGTGCTCCCGGCCTTCCGGCAAGAAAACCGGGAACGCCTGGGAAAGTACACGGCGCAATTGAAAAGCGCCTCGAGTTGCGTTTAACCGGTAAAATCTCTCACTACTGCTTTCGGCTGTCGACAGGATCATAGGTGGGTAATTTGCCGCAGGGGCGACCGGCCGGTGGCCCGCCGGCAGAGGGATTGCAATCGGATATCTTTCGAATTGAAACTTCGCGGCTTGTCGCGGGTTAGTTCATACAGCGCGGGGATTAAAGCATGACCGATTCCTCTAAATTACTCTCGCTGAAGCGCGAGCTGGCTTACCGGGTGCGCGGTGATGTGATTTTCGACGACGTCACCCGGGGCATCTATGCCACCGATGCCAGCGACTACATGATTACCCCGCTGGCCGTGGTTTTGCCGGTCGACGAGGCCGATGTGCTTGCGGCGGTGGAGTCGGCCCGCGAGTCTGGGATCAGTATTCTGCCGCGCGGAGGCGGGACCAGTCTGTCGGGCCAGGCGGTGGGAGAATCGGTTGTTATCGATTTCAGCAAGTACATGGACCGGGTAATCGAGGTCAATATCGAACAGCGCTGGGCGAGGGTCCAGCCGGGAGTGGTTCGCGATAATCTCAATGCGGTTCTCGCAGGCTACGGTTTGCAATACGCACCCGATCCCGCCACCAGCAGCCGGGCCACCGTGGGCGGGATGATCGGAAACAACTCATCCGGCATGCGGAGTATCGTCTACGGCAAGACAGTCGACCACACTCTTGAAACGAAGGTGGTCCTGTCCGATGGCGCAGTCCTGGAGCTGGGTGACCTGTCCGCCGGGGAATATGCCAGCCGCAGCGCTCGACAGAACCGGGAGGGCGAAATCCTGCGGGGATTCAAGCAGATAGTCGAGGGTAACCGGGACGAGATTCTGCGCACTTATCCCAAGGTGATGCGCAGGGTCGGCGGCTACAACCTCGATGAATTCCTCGGCCCGGACCACTGGAACCTGGCGAAGCTGATGGTGGGCAGCGAGGGGACCCTGGCCACGCTCCTGGAGGCCAGAATAAATCTGGAAGTCTTGCCGAAGTACACCTCTCTGTGCGTGGTGCATTTCAACCAGCTGCTGGAGGCGGTCCGGGGGGTCGAGCCGATCCTGTCCCACGGACCCTCGGCAGTGGAGCTTCTGGACCGCAGCGTGATATCAATGGCCAGAGAGAACCTTACTACTGCTTCCATGTGCAGTTTTCTGATGGGCGAACCCGAGGCGGTGCTGATTGTCGAATTTTTCGGAGACACGCAGGCTGAAGCCGTTCAGAAGGCCGAGACGCTTAAAAGCGAGCTGCAAAACCGTGGAATCGGCTATGCCTGGGTTCTCCTGGCCGACAAGGCGGGTCAGGCGAGGGTCTGGGCGGTACGGAAAAAGGGCCTGGGCCTGCTGCTCGGCACCAAGGAAGACCGCAAGCCCATGCCGTTTATCGAGGATGCCTGCGTGCCCATCGCGGTGCTGGCGGAATACGTGGGCCAGGTGCTGGAAATCTGCCGGAAACATGAGGTACGGCTGGTGACTTACGCCCATGCCAGCGTGGGAGTCATCCACATGCGGCCGGTTCTCGATCTGACCCGCGCGGATGACATCGAGAGGATGAAAGCCATCGCGGACAGCGCTTTCGAGCTGGTGAAGGGATACGGCGGTTCCTGGAGCAGCGAGCACGGGGACGGGCTCAACCGCAGCCAATTCCTCGAAAGGTTCTACGGGCCCCGGATTTATCGCGCATTGACCGAAGTCAAACGGCTCTTCGATCCGGCCGGGATAATGAACCCGGGCAAGATAATCGATCCCCAGCCGATGGACCAGAACCTTCGCTACGGCACGCAGTACCGGCGTCCCGAGATTTCCACGGAATTCAGCTTCAGGGACTTCGGCAATTTCGCCACGGCCGTGGAAATGTGCTCGGGAGTGGGCGAATGCCGCAAGACACTGACCGGAACGATGTGCCCGAGCTACATGGCCACCCGCGACGAGGAGCACTCCACCCGGGGCCGGGCCAATGCGCTGCGTCTGGCCATGACCGGCCGGTTCGGCCCGGAGGGCCTGGCCGGCAAGCGGCTTTACGACGTGCTTGACCTCTGCCTGAGCTGCAAGGCCTGCAAGTCCGAATGCCCGAGCAATGTCGATATGGCCCGGCTGAAAAGCGAGTTCCTGCACAAGTATCGCCAGACGCACGGCAGCTCGCTTCGCGACCGGACAGTGGCCTCCGCTGAGGCTCTGGCCAGGGCCTGTTCGGGATGGAAGGCGCCGCTGGTGAACATCGTGCTGAAAAACGGCGCGTTCCGGCTGCTGTTGGAAAAAACCGCCGGGCTGGACCGGCGCAGAGTATTGCCCTTGTACGCCAGGGAACCTTTTCAGCAGTGGTTTTCCAGGAGACCGGCCGGGAGACTTACGAAAAAAGTGGTGCTCTTCGATGACTGCTACCTGAATTACAACGAGCCGCAGGTGGGCCGGGCGGCGGTGGAATTGCTCGAATCGTGCGGTTACGAAGTGGTTTTGGCCCGTGCCGGCTGCTGCCAGCGGACGCGGATTTCACACGGTTTCCTGACCGAGGCGCGCAGCGAGGGGGAAAAAACCATGCGCAACCTTGATGAGTATATCCGGCAAGGGCTGACAGTGGTGGTCTGCGAGCCGAGCTGCGCATCCGCCCTCACCGATGACCTTCCAGACCTGGTCCGCGATGAGAAACTCGGCGAAAGAATTAAAGAGAACGTAATGCTGATCGACGTCTTTCTCCAGAACCAGATCGATGCCGGCCGGCTGACCGCCGGCTTCACTTCCCCGCTGAACAAAGTGGCTGTCCACGGGCACTGCCACCAGAAAGCCCTTTACGGTTCCGGCTCGATGCTGAAAATCCTCGAGCGGGTCCCCGGGCTTTCGGTTACGGAAATCGATTCGGGCTGTTGCGGGATGGCCGGCTCTTTCGGCTACGAGAAGGAGCACTACGAACTTTCGTTGAAAATCGGCGAAGACCGCCTGTTCCCGGCGATAAGAAACCTCGGCGCGGACACGTCGCTGGTGGCCTGCGGCTTCAGCTGCCGCCATCAGATCCAGCACGCCACCGGAGTCCAGGCCCTGCACTGGGTCGAAACACTGCGGGGCAGCGGGGCGGAGTGAAAATCTGAGCTGCGGGTTGATTTCTATTTATCGAATCAGCCGCCGTTTTTAAGATAGGGAATCGTCTGGGGCCCCTCGGGCAGCACGCAGACCGAGACCTCGCTCCCGTACCTGTCCAGCAGTTGGGTAAGCGTGGATTCTATGCTGCGGCAGGGTACGAGATGAGCCCCCTCGATCTGCCGGTCGGTGAGGTTTCGGCTGAAGAAATGAACTTCCGCCCGGCGGCAGACCAGGGCCAGTAACTGCGCCTCCCACATGTCCTGCCTCTGAAAGCCGGGCGCTAACAAGGTTTCCAGCAGCGACTCGATATCTTTCGCTTCGTGCAGCAGGCGGGCGAATTCGCCGTGCTCGGGGATACCGTCCCAGCAATCGGCCGCCACGATAATGCTCCCGCCCGGCTTGACCACGTTGGCCGCCGCGCTCATCCCCTTGACCGCCTGGTAGAGGTTGAGGTC
>JAZDIG010000596.1:0-2256 GCA_043805105.1 Candidatus Glassiibacteriota bacterium
CAAGATCGGCGATGGATTCGAGATGACTATCGAGGAAAACACGATTACGCTGAAGAAAGTTCGCTGATTCAGTCTGAATATCTTCCAGTAAAAGGGCGCCGGTAATGTCGTTATTGCCGGCGCCCTTTTGCTTTGTCGACCGCGGGGAAATCGCTGAATCGAGACGGCAATAGTACCTCACCTCACATCGTAGCGCAGGAAGCCGACGAAAGCTCCGGCGAAGAAAAGCACGTTGAACAGAAGGATGACGGCCCAGTAGGGCAGGACCAGCTCGACTCTTTCGGCCAGGGGCTGCGGCTTGTATTCGTAACGCGGGCGGTCGCTCATGTCCAATTTGATGTTTTTCAAATCATCCAGGCTGATCTGTTCTCCGACCCCCGCCCTCTTGGCTAATATTTGAACGTAGTCGACGAATACCTTAACAAACGATTCGGTCTGACGGCCGGAGTAGCTCCTGCTTTCGACTCCGGTCCCGGCGAATTCGGTGGCCAGGTAGAGGTAATCGGTGAAGGGCGACACCGCCGCCAGGTTACGGGCCAGCCGGGATTGCTTCTGGGTTTCGAGTTTGATCTGTGTTGCCAGCATATCGAGTTTGTTTTTCTGCGCCTGGTAAAATTCGTCCCGTTTATCGCGGATTTCCTTGCGGTACTTCAAGCCCATCGACCGTAGCGGCGATTCCGGGGCCTGCATGCCGGAGCGGGCCATTTTTTCTTCATAGATCCAGGTCTGGTATTCCCTGAACATCTGGCCGTACTCGATCTCGTATTTGTCCGAGATCTGATCCAGCAGCTTTTGAAGTTCCTGCCGGTCTTTTTCCTGCTGGCCCTGGGATCTGAGCTGGTTCAGCATGGCGATCGACTCCACCGGCGCTACCTGCGCCGCCAGGTAAGGCCCCAGGTTCGGGATGACGAATACGATCAGGACCCACAGGAAAATGCAGGTCAGGGCCGAAGTGGAGGAATTGGCGGTCATGGCTGATACCATCAGGCCCAGGAGATAGAACAGGGAAATAAGGCTCAGTGAGGCGATGACGATCAACACAAAGGCGGCCAGGTCTTCCAGGTGCAACTGGAGCGACGGGGAAATGGAGATGTAAATCAGCCCCAGCAGGCAGGAAATCAGGAACGGCAGCATGATACTGGCGGTCCCGCCCAGCCACTTGCACAGGATCAGCCTGGAGCGGGGGACGGAGTTGGAGACGATAAGCCTGAGCGTACCCCGCTCTTTTTCTCCGCAGATCGAATCGTGGCTGAACAGGAGCGCCAGCAGGCTCATGATGATCGAAACGATGAATACCAGGTCCATGACCGGAAACAGCCTGGGCAGGAAATTTTCGTCGAAATCGTTGGAGATATATTCGATCCGCAGGCCATTGGCGAGCGAGCTGAGAGGCTCGGGAGGAATCAAAGGAATCTGGCTCAGTAGAAAGAAATTCTCCGGTCCGATACTGTCGAGGAATTTTTCCTGGACAGCATTGCTTTCACGGTATTCCTCGAGCTGCTTGGCGTATTCCGCGGTCTGCAGCGCGATAGCGCCCACCGTCAAAACCACCGAAACCAGGATTCCCGCCAGAAACCGCTGGTTGAGCAGGTCTTCGAAAAATTCCTTTTGGATGATCGTCCACATTTTTCCGTTACCTGCCATTCAGTTTAAATGAGTCAAAGCTACCTGACGTCGTAGCGCAGGAACAGCACGTAGACCGCGGCAAAAAGGACTACGTTCTGCAATAGAAGGATAGTGAAATTCACCAGCCCCCCGCCCTGCAGCACCTCCATCAGCGACAGGCGCTGGTACGTGAAGGCCGGGTAGTCGCCCTTGACCTCGCCGGTGACATCCAGCGGATGGCTCAGGTAGATGTCCTTATAAGCCAGATAGGCCCGTTTCAGGTTCAGCCTTTCCAGGATTCCTGTATTGGCCAGGTCGGCTGCCAGATAATTGAATGCACCGGCCGGCGAGGCGCGGGTGAAGGCCCGGGTAAGGGCTGCCTGGGAGCCCAACTTGCCGCGGTAATCAGCGACGACCGCTTCATTTTCCGGGTCCAATTGCCGGGGATCGATATTTTCAGTATTGCCTTTTTCCCGGATATTATCGTAAAGATCCATATATTTTTTCATTCGCACCTGATGTTTCAGCACGGTGAATTTCTGCACCGAGGGGATGTCGACCACCCTGGCGGCGGCGATACTGCCCAGACCGGGGAGAACGAAGACGAAAAACACCCAGAGTGACACGGAAACGATCAGGGCGGAGGAAGAG
>JAZDIG010000597.1:0-4383 GCA_043805105.1 Candidatus Glassiibacteriota bacterium
AAATGCGCATCCTGCGGCTGGGAGCTGACCCGGCCCGAGCAGTTCGCGCTGGGCGACGTCAACAGTCTCTACTGCGTGGAGTGCACCAACTCGGATGGCAGCCTGAAGACGTTCCAGGAGGTGCACGAGCTGATCACCGCCGACATGGTGCGTTCCCAGCGCATCGACCGCACCGAGGCCGGAAAGATGGCCGAGGAACTCATGCTCAGGCTGCCCGCCTGGGCCGGACGCCGTCCCGGCACGAGCTGAAATCGGCGCGGGAATTGTTTTGCTTCACCGGCAAATTTTTAAGCCGAAAGCGCGTTACAGTTGTCTTACAGAAAATCCGGAGAACAGGCCGAATTCCCTGTTCTCTCAAACGGCAGCACCTGTAAACCAAGGAGAATGAGATGTCCAGACGCTACGCTGCCATGATCCACCGGGGATTGATTTCCCTGCCGGTCCTGACCTTTGCTTTCGTCCTGAACGCTTTCGCCGCCGACCCCGCGGTCGAAAAGTACGAGGCGAAGGCTCCCAAGAGCATGAGCCAGCCGGAACAGCCCAGCGAATCGCTCGAAGTGAGAGCGCTGAAGAAATTCGAGCGGATGTGCGAGTTCATCGAGCTGAACGGGGAACAACTGAAACAGGCCCGGACGCTTTTCGATTCCCGGATTGAGGAAATGCAGAAGATTATGAGCGCGGCGCGCCAGGGAGAGCTGAGCCAGAACGAAGCCAGGGACAAGATGGCTGAAAGCTTCAAGAAGCATCGCGAACAGTTCGAGAGCCTTTTAAGCCAGGAGCAGAAAGCGAAGCTCGAAAAGTTCGAAAAGAACCGCTCCAACCCGGAGAGCGGTAGCGGCCGTTCGTAAACGGCGGTAGTCCAATCCGGGATTTCTCTTTTCGATCTGCCCCGCTTCCAGGGACCGGGAAGCGGGGCATTTTTTTGGAAGGATTCTTTCCGGAAGGCTGCCGGGCCTGGCGTCTGCCGGCTGGCAGGTTCCGATTCAGCTCAGATGGACCGGCCGGCCCACAGGTACAGCACTGAATGTCCGCTGAAAGGCGCCCGGAAAGTCAGCCTGCCGCCCGCCGTCTTACAAGCCTATGCTCCATCCCATTCTTCGATCTGCTTGTTGATGAATTTCTCGACTTCGGTAAGCTGTTTGCCCTCTTCCGCGGTGACGAAGGTGAAGGCCTTACCCGCAGCGCCCATCCTGCCGGTGCGTCCCACCCGGTGGATGTAATCTTCCGCGCTGTCCGGGATGTCGTAATTGATCACGTGGCTGATCCCGGTGATGTCGAGTCCCCGGGCGGCGACATCGGTTGCCACCAGGTGCTCGATCTGCCCGGTGCGGAAAGCGTCGATTATCTTCTCGCGCTTGTTCTGGCTCAGGTCGCTGTGGATACAGCGGGCCTTGAAACCTCTTTTCGCAAGCTGCATGGCCAGCGCATCGCTCATCCTCTTGGTATTGGTGAAGATGAGGCTCTGGGTGGGCCGCTGGTGTTCGAGCAGCCGGGTGAGCCTGCCCATCTTTTCGTGCCGGGTGGAAGTGATGAAGCGCTGCCAGATCGATTCCACACTCACTTCGTCACGGCTGAGGTAGAGCTTGACCGGATCGTGCATGTAGCGCCGGCTGAGCTCCTCCACTTCGTCGTCCAGCGTGGCTGAAAGCAGCATTACCTGCCGGCCTTCCGGACAGGCTTTGATGATCTTGATAATGTCCTGCCGGAAACCGATGTCGAACATCCGGTCGGCCTCATCGAGTACGAGGGTCTTGAGGCCGCTGAGGTCGAGGTTGTGGTTGAAGATGTGGTCCAGGAGCCGGCCGGGAGTGCCCACCACGATCTGTCCGCCCTGCCTGAGCTGTTCGATTTCATGGTTTACCGCGGTGCCGCCGTAAAGGCTCAGTACCCGGAAGTCCAGTGTTCTGCCGAACCGGCGCGCTTCCCAGGAGATCTGGCGGCACAGCTCGCGGGTGGGCACGACGATCAGGGCCTGTATCGCTGTCGAATGGTTGTCCAGCCGCTCGAAAATCGGCATCAGGAAGGCGACGGTCTTGCCCGTGCCGGTTTTGGCCTGGCCGAGGAGGTCGGCGCCGCGTAATGCGGCCGGGATCACCGCCGTCTGGATGTCGGTCGGCACCCGGAAGCGGTTCTGCGCCAGAGCCAGCACTATCCGGTCTGACAGGCCCAGCGGCCTGAACTCATTGTTGATGAACTCCTCGCTGGTCCGGTCGATCGGCAGCAGTTCGGGGAAATCAACCCGTTGGGAGGAGCCGCCCAGCTCTTTTCTTCCGCGGCCGCGGGATTTGCGGCGGGGCATTTTGCCCTGGGGTTTTTCCGGTTCCCGGGTCTCGGCGGCCACCGGCTTTTCCTGGCCACCGGGTCTGCCGCGGCCCCTTCTTCTTCTCTTTCTCCCGCGCCCCTGACCGCCGCCGGTGCCGGGCTCGGCCCCTTCGCGGGCCGGCTTTTGGGGCTTTTGCTGCTCGCCCTTCTGTTCAGCAAGGCCCTCGGTGCCGCGGGAGCGGGCCTGGTGCCTGCCCCGTCCCCGTCTGCGCGGCCGATCCCCCTTGCGCCCCTGCGAGGGAGCCGGCTTACTGTCCGGGGCATCGCCCTTTCTACCCTGTTCATGTCTGCGCGCACCGGGAGAAACGGCAGACTCGCTTTTCTGCACCCGGTCCTTTTTGCCTGAAATCAGTCCCTTGAGTTTCTGAATGAATCCCAATCTTCGCCTCACTTTAGCGTTTGATTGCTTAATATCACTTCAAATGGCTTCCAAAGACAAAATAATAATATAATATATAACCATGTGCGATAAAACCACTATTTAAAACGACAATTCCCGACCGGCTGAAAGCTGGACGGACGTAGATGGCTTTTGCGGTGGGAGTTTGTCCGGGATAATCTACGATGCAGGTTCTGAAAGCGGCAAATATCCATCACGATTTCGGGGTGAGGCCCTTGTTCGACGGGCTCGAGCTGGTTCTCAACGCGGGCGACCGGATCGGTCTGATCGGCCCCAACGGCTGCGGCAAGTCGACGCTGTTGAAGATTTTGGCCGGCCTGGTCGCTCCGCTGGAGGGGACACTCACCCGGCCACGGCCGGTCAAGGCCGCCTACCTGCCCCAGGAACCCGAGTTCCGGCCGGGGACTTCGATCTACGGGGCGCTCCAGGAGAGCCTGGCCGATCTGGCCGGTCTGAAGGAGCGCTACGAGGAAGTGACCGAACAGCTGAAAAGCGGCCTCGACCGTCGCCGCCGCGCCGAACTGACCGCCCTGGCCCAGCGTCTCCACGACCAGCTCGACACCCGCGGCGGCTGGGACCTCTCTCCGCGGATCGAGGAAATCGCCACCCGGCTCAGGCTGCCTCCCACCGACACCCTGCTCGACCAGCAGTCCGGCGGCACAATCAAGCGGGTGGCGTTGGGCCAGGCGCTCCTGGCCGAACCGGAGCTGCTGTTCCTGGACGAACCCACCAACCACCTCGACACCGAAACCGTGAGCTGGCTGGAAAACCGGCTCAAAAACTTCAGCGGCACCCTGGTCCTGGTCACCCACGATCGCTACTTCCTCGAAGCCGTGGTCGGCCGGATCGTGGAAGTCAGCGCGGGCCGGCTGGTGAGCTATCCCGGCAGCTACTCTGCTTATCTTGAGGCCAAGAAAAAGGAATGGGAGCTCCTTAAACGGGCCGATGAAAAAAGGCTCAAGACCCTGGCCCGTGAGATCGAATGGCTCAAGAGCGGAGTCAGGGCGCGCACCCACAAGAGCAAGGCGAGGATCGAGAGGGTCAGGAAGCTGGCCCGTCAGCGCCGGGCGCAGAAGGACAAGCCGGTGGAGCTGCATTTTGACCCCCAGACCCGGCTCGGCCGCACGATCCTCACGGCCCACCGTCTGCACAAAGCTTTCGAGGGGAACGAAGTGATCCGTGACTTCTCGCTCGAGCTGCTGGGAGACGAAAGGATCGGGGTGATCGGGCCCAACGGCTGCGGCAAGACAACGCTTGTCCGTTTGTTGATAGGCGAGCTGGAGCCGGACTCGGGATTCGTCAAGCACGGAATCAACACCCGGATCGCCTATTTCGACCAGAACCGCGAACAGCTCGACCCCAAGGCCACGATCTGGGATTCCGTACAGCCGGGAGGGGACCATGTGCTGGTGTCGAGCCGGCGGCTGCACAAGAAGGCTTTCCTGGAAAGTTTCCTTTTCCCGGCGGAAATCCAGCGCTTCCGGGTGGAACTGCTCTCCGGCGGCGAACGCAACCGGCTCCTGCTGGCCCGGCTGATGCTGGCCGGGGCCAACGTGCTGGTGCTGGACGAGCCCACCAACGACCTCGACCTGCCCACCCTCGAGGTGCTGGAGGAACAGCTCGGCAGGTTCAAGGGCTCGCTCATCATGGTCACCCACGAC
>JAZDIG010000598.1:0-9119 GCA_043805105.1 Candidatus Glassiibacteriota bacterium
TCCGATGGCCCAGGGGCTCCTGCTGGACAAGTTCCGGCCGGAGGACCCGCCGCGGTTCGCCGAGGGTGACAACCGCAGGAACGGACGCTGGTTCAAGAAGGAATACCTTGAAAAGCTCGCCCCGTGCCTGGACCGGATCAAAGAGCGTTTCGGCTCCGCCAGAGAAGATTTGATAAGGGTGAGCCTGCAGTACGTGCTGGGCTACGAGGCGGTAAGCTGCGTAATTCCCGGATTCCGCAGCGTGCCTCAGGCGGAGATGGACCTGGTGCCGGCAGGAAATCCGTTGTCGGGCGGGGAGATCGCCTGGATCAGGGAAACTCTGGTGGAAGTGATGATGACCTGAAGAAGAGAATTCTTGTCTTGCCGGGCGGACACGAGGTAACAGAGATGGCAGAGAGCGTATTGGCGGTAGTAATCGGCAAACCGGACGTGTGCGGCTGCCTGAAAAGGTTCGACCGGGCGGAACGGAAGTTTCTGGACGAACTGATCTCCCGGTCGGGGCTGATCAACCGGATAATCATGCGGATCTATCTGGGGATCGACGTCCGGGGGCTGGATCGCTGGTACGGCTACATCCAGAGGACGCGCGGCCGCAGGCGCCGGCTGTTTCTGCTGTCCTACTGGCCGCTGCGGATAATCGAGCGGATTTCGGTGTTCTTTATCGGCGGATCGCTGACCGCAGCCGAACAGCGCACGTTCGGCCGGATCGCCGGCGTTTCCGATTACAAGCTCTCCCGCTACAATGCCCTGGTGTTCGGATCGGCCACCGGAGCGCTCTTCCTCAGCTCGGGCAAATTCACTCTCTGGCTTTCCAGCCTGGGCACGGTCTTCGACACGTCGCTCGGCTTCACCTCCTTCCTCCTCTATTCGGTGGGCGTAATCAGCATTTCGGTCGACATCTGGCGCGTGATCGACAGCTTCGCCCGCAAGCGGGCGCACATGCCGTTCGGTCTCTTTCCGTTCGTGATCAATTCCACCACCTTCATCAAGCGGCTGGCCGAGAGCCTGCGGAGCCGGGAGCGTTGAGCTGCCGGTCAGCCGATAAGCCAGCCGACCAGCTTGGTGATGAAATCCGCGTAATGCCTGCCCACTTCCACCTCTCCGCCGTCTTTGGCCTGCGCCCTGATCCGCCTGACTCCCCAGTCGACCCAGCCGCCCACCCAGTGGGGAGCCAGATCGGTGGTGAGAGCGGCGGTTTTCCCCTTGCCGTACCTGCCGAAAGCCAGCAGGGGGTATTTGACCTCTACGTAGGTCATCGCCAGCGGCCGGATCACCAGGGGCCTGGCGGTCAGCACCAGTTCGGCACCCTCCCGGGGGCCGGTTTCGTTGAAGCCGCAGAATATGGGCGGCTCGCCCCAGGGCAAACCAGCCACGCTCGGGTGCTCCATTTCCAGCCACGGCACCACGCCCTGGCACCAGTTCACCCGGTCATCGCTGCCCTTGCAGGTCACCGGCAGGATGTCGGCAATCGGTCCCCGGTGGTACTCCCCGGCCAGACCGTGGAAACTCTCCCAGCCGCCGATCATCAGCAACGAAGCGCCCTTTTCCACACTGTCCGCCAGCCGGGCCTGCAGGGCGGGAGGCAGGTTCTTCGCCGGGTAATCGCTCACGATGAACAGGCCGTCGCTGCGGTCGAACAGCCGGGGATCGGCCGGCTGGCTGCTGGGTACGTAATCGAAGGCAAAACCGGCATGAGTGAGTACGCCACCCAGATAAGCCGCCGCTCCCTGCAGGTCGCCGTCCCCCATATAAACTATCTTTGTCTCGTTCATATAAGTCTCCTTAAGTCTTTGGATTATTGGTAATTGAATACCATTTAATAATATTTAGCTTTAGAAGCGTATGGATTAACCTCGCCTGAATAGGAAGAACGTGAATTGGAGGGGCGACCCATGTGTCCGCCCGTAGGAAGGAGAACAATTGATTCATCACAATTTATAAACTCAGGTAATACCTCGGGTCTCTGCCCACGGGGTATTTCATTTGCTGGATCTGATCGGCAGGCCCTAATATAGCCGAGTCCCGGAGGGATGTCCATCAACTGGAGAAACGACGCAGGAGGGGCCTGATCTTTTCCTTGTAAATTCCGTAAGCCAGAAGCAGGATCAGGATGACTGCCGCCGGCATTTCCACCCAGCCGGGGATGGTTTCCACGGTGGCGGCGACACTCACTTTCGGGTCCACCTGGAAGACGCCGTAAAGCGCATCCAGGCCGAAACAGCAGACCAGCCCCATCCCGATTATCCCGGCCAGGTAGATCAGGGTCGAACGGGGGCCGAGGATTTTCCAGATGACGGTCAGGCTGCTGATATTGGTGGCCGGGCCTACCAGCAGAAACAGCAGGGCCACGCCCGGACTAAGCCCTTTGGCGATCAGGGCCGCAGCCAAAGGAGTGCTGCTGGTGGCGCAGATATAGAGCGGGACGCAGAGCGCCACTACCACGCCGATCTGCGCCCACCTTCCGCCCGGCAGGCTCTGAAGCATTTCCGCCGGCAGGAAGTAGGATATTATTCCGGCCAGCACCAGGCCCCAGGCGATGTACCAGGCGATATCCGCCAGGAGGACCAGGAAGCTGTAGCGCAGGCCCTCCATCAGGCGCAGAGTCAGAGAGGTGCGGTTGTTCTGCGGGGGCCGGTCTATCGGCGTGTTCGTTCCGGCCGGCGGGTCCTCCTCCCGGTTGAATAGTAACTGAGCCCAGCCGGTGAAGAGGGCGGTGGCCAGGGCCCCTATCGGCCGGGCGATGGTCAGGAGCGGATCGAGCATGGCCCAACTGATGGCGATCGAATCCACGCCGCTTTCCGGCGTCGAGATCAGAAAAGAAGTCGTAGCCGGCCGGCTGGCCCCGGATTTGCGCAGACTCGCAGCCACAGGCAGCACGCCGCAGGAACAGAGCGGCAGGGGTGTGCCCAGCAGCGCTGCGTAGAACACCGGCCGCAGGCCGCCTCCGCTCAGGTATTTTACCAGCAGACGCTCGTGGACGAACACTCGCACCAGGCCGGCCAGCAGAAAACCGGCGAGCAGGTAAAAGGCGACTTCGTGGGTGAAAGCCCAGATTTCCATCAGGATATTTTCAGCCACCAATGCCACCCGGTTTTTTGTCCGTTTCGAACCTCAGCGGCAACATCGCGCTTCTGTAAAGATAATCCACTCCGTAACAGGGCAGCATGTAGCCGGCGTCGAGGGGTTTATAGGTCGGATTCAGCTCATCCGAGAGCAGGCCGATATTTTCCATCCGGTACAGGTTTACCGCCTCGGGTCTGTGTTCACCGAAAGAAGCCAGCGGAATCGCCATTTCGATCGACCAGCTTGAGCTGTCGGCGCTAACCGCAAAGATGGCTCCGCTGTTCCACTGCCTGTCGTCACCTTTCGAATCGAAAAATGAAGAGCCCGAAGTAAAGCCGAGCACATAGATCTCCTCGCCGCTGGCCAGGGCCACCACGAAACATTCGTCGTTGATGAACGACGGATCGTCCGCTTCCCGCTTTTCGGGTAGTTTGTCCGTCGGCCGGCCGTCGATCCTGGCGCAGAAGAAAAAGTGTTCGCGGTCAGCGGCAAGCCTGGCGCTGATCCGTCTGCGGTCGAGGTTGGCCGCCTCCAGATAGCGGCAGGAGACGAAAAAGTCGGTCAGAGCTGGAACCTGCTTCCAGAGGGTGTCGTCCAGGTTGCCGTCGATCACCGGAGATTCGGCCGTCGCAGACACCAACACCGTTTTATCCCAGGTGACTTTCAGCGGATGCAAATCGATCCGGTTGTTGACGAACAGAGGCTTGCCGTCCATTCCGGTAAGAGTGATCCGGGCCAGCAGATCGTGATGCCTGGGCGGCGAAGGGGAGCGGACCGTGCCGCTGAGCCGGAAAGTCCCGCCGGGCTGAAGGATGCGTGTATAGTCCACATCCGTGATACGCCAGTCGCCCGCATAACTCCAGTTCAACTGGGCCATTAAAGGCACGTAGAAATGAGTCTGGAAATCGAGCTGGATGCGGCTTTCGAGGCCGTATTCGCCGGCTTGCATGGGGGTGGAGTGAAAGACGGCGTAAGCGGCGCTCATCTTGAAAGATTCGGCAAAGAAGGAAGCGAAATTGTCCGGCTCCGGCGCCTGGTCGTGCTGCACGGTAAAGGAGTCGATAAGCTCACTCGAGGCGTCCAGCGCCCGCTCTTTGATCTCGGCAGGCGAAATATCCAGCACGGTGAAGTTGTAGGTTTTGTCCGCGACCAGCCCGTAAGCCTGCGGATCGAAGTCGACCAGATGCGCGCCGCCTCCTGCGGTGACTATGTAATTGATCGCGCGGCGGCTGCCGTCCGGCAGAGTCGTGCCGATCGGATAGGTGCGGTAATATTGGTGGTCGTGGCCACTGAAAACCAGGCTCACGCCGTTACCCTCCAGAACCTGATGCCAGAACCAGCGCTGAGGCTGAATGGGGAGGGGATTGCGGGAGCTGAACAGGGGGTGATGGAAGACCGCGATCTTCCACCGGCTGTCGCGGTGCCGCTCCAGGTCGTCGATCAGCCAGCGGCCCTGTTCGGTATCGCGGTCCCAGCCTGCGTAGGGCGTGTCCGAATCGAGCATGGTGAAATGTACGCCGGCCACATCGAAGCTGTACCAGGATTTGCCCACGGCTTCTTTCTCCAAGCCGAAATAGCGGTAGTACCACTCGCTGTTGTTCTCGTGGTTGCCCATGACCGGATACATGGTGACCGATTTCATCAGCTCGGCGGCCGGATCGAAGAATTCCGGTTTCCAGAGCTCCTTTTGGCGGCCATCGGTGACGAAATCGCCAGTGTGGATCACCAGATCGGGGTGAACCTTCAGGATGGCGTCGATTACCCGGCGGTGGGTCGCCGGGTCGCTGCGGCTGTCTCCGTAAACCACCAGCCGCCAGCTTGCGGCCGGGTCGGCGGGGAGGGTCCGGAACTTAACCGTGTCCGGGGCTTTTTCCCCGACCAGCAGGGCGTAGGCCTGATCCGAGGCGGGCCGGAGCCCCTCCAGCCTCACCTGGTGGATTCTGACCGGAGCGCTTTCGGCGGCGCGGCGGTCGAGAGTGCCGCCGGTCCCGTAAATGACCTCCCCGACAACGGAGTCCGGCGTCTCCCACATCACGGTTACGCCGTCGCTGGTCGCCCACTGCAGGTAGGGACCGATCAGCACCGTATCGTCTTTCTGGTTTATGAAGCTGCAGCCAGCCGCAAGGGTGAAGAATAAGCCGGAGAACACCAGAAACTTTTTCAGGGCCAGCTCCCGGTCGAAAGTGGTAAATTGAAAAATGATTTTCAGACAATGAATATAAGGAAGCGGGCGGCCAGGCGCAACAAGCGCGAAAGCCCGGCAACGCCGGGCTTTCGCGCTTTACACGGTACGTAACCGGTTTTACATCCAGACTTTTTCCACCGGCTGCAGCATTATCCGCACGCAGGGCTTGTAATCTTTTTGACCAGTCCGTTTTTTAATCTCATCGGCAAGCTTTTCCAGCAGGGATTCTTCTCCAGCCACCATCATCACGACCGCTTCCCAGGGCAGGTTGTCGCCGATAGTCCCCTCGCAGCGGTGGCTGATCCCGTAAGCTTCGCTGAGCTTGACGTAGCAGTCTACGTTGTGGGCGGAAATAAGGTCCGCCACTTCGTGCTCCAGATCGCTCGAAATTATAATCGTCAGAACTTTCATTCGGCACCTCCTTTTATGTATTTCACCCGCCTCCCGGCCCGCTCCGGAAAGCGGCCTCAGCTCCTGTCCAGCCGCGGTCAGTCGTGCGCCTCACGAGCCGCTTCACTTGGGAACCGCTGCCTGAACAGGTAATAGAAGAGTGGCACTACGAACAGGGTGAGGACCGTACTCACCAGGGCGCCGAACAGCAGCGATACCGCCAGGCCGCTGAATATGGGGTCGAACAGGATAATGATCGCGCCCACGGCCACCGCGCCGGAGGTAAGCGCTATCGGCCGGAAGCGCACCGTTCCCGACTCGATGATCGCCTCCAGCAGCGGCATCTCCTGGTTCAGCCGCACCTCGATAAAGTCGATCAAGAGCACGCTGTTACGCACCATTATCCCCGCCAGGGCGATAAAGCCGATCATCGAGGTGGCGGTAAAAAAGGCGTGCATGATCAGATGCCCCGGGATGACTCCGGCCAGGGCCAGCGGTATCGGCAGCATCATGATCAGCGGCGTGAAGAAGCTGTGGAACCAGGCCACCAGCAGGAAATAGATCAGCACGATCACCACGGCGAAGCTGGCGCCCATGTCGCGAAAGACTTCCTGGGTGATGTGCCACTCGCCGTCCCATTTCAGCGTGATCTCCTGCGCCTCGGTGGGCATGCTCGCGTAGTATTTCTTAATCTGGTAGCCGCCTCCGGGCGGCACGATTTTGTCAATCTTGCCTTCCATGTCGAGGATCGCGTAAACCGGGCTTTCGATCTGCCGCGCCACGTCGCCGGTGACGTAGATCACCCGCTGCAGGTTCTTGCGGTAGATGGTTTTGGGCAGCACTTCTTCCCGGACTGTCACCAGGTCACCCAGGGCCACCCGGGAGCCATCCCGGGCGGTGAGGTAGACGTTGCCCAGGTCGGTCAGGCTGGAGCGCCTTTGGACCGGCACCCGCAGGCTGATCTCCACCGGCTCGAGCTCCTGTTCGAACCGGCCGGTGCTGATCCGCGAGGGGTTCAGCACCTGGTAGAGGGTCTGCGAAACCTGGCCGGTGGAAATCCCATGCAGGGCTGCCTTCTCCTGATCCACCTGGAAATCGTATTTCACCTGCTCGTCCTCCACCATCCAGTCGACATCCACCACGCCGGGCATCTCCTCGAAAACCTGTCTGACCTGGCGGGCCACCGTAAGCTGGTCCTGGTAATCCGGCCCGTAGATTTCCGCCACCAGCGTGGACACCACCGGCGGCCCCGGCGGAATTTCGGCGATCTTGATGCGGGCGCCGTGACGGCTGCCGATTGCGGTGATCGGCCCACGAATGTCCACGGCGATGTCGTGGCTCTGCCGGTCGCGGTCCTTTTTGGGCACCATGTTCACCTGGATCTCGGCCAGGTTGGGTTCGCGGCGCAGGAAGTAATGGCGGACCAGGCCGTTGAAATTGTAGGGCGAGCTATTGCCGGCGTAAATCTGGTAATCGGTCACTTCCGGCACGCTGCGCAGGTAATCGCCGATATCCATCGCCACCCGGTTCGTGCGCTCCAGGGGCGTACCTTCCGGCATGTCGATTATCACCTGCACTTCGCTCTTGTTGTCGTACGGCAGCATCTTCACTTCCACCCAGCGCACAGCCATCATTCCCAAACTGGCCAGGACCACCAGCACCACCGCGGCCACGAATCCCCAGCGCTGGAGCGGTTTTTCCAGCAGGGGTATCATGATCCGGCGGTAGGCCCGGTAGGTGAGAGTATCCTCGGTGCGCACCGGCTCTTCGTGGCTTTTGCCATAGCTGCCTCTCAGCAGCCGGTAGGCAAACCAGGGGGCTATCATCAGCGCCACCATCAGGCTGAACATCATCGCCAGCGATGCGCCGATCGGCATTGGGCTCATGTAGGGGCCCATCAGCCCGCCCACTGTCACCAGGGGCAGGATCGAGACGATCACAGTCAGGGTGGCCAGGATGGTGGGGTTGCCCACCTCGTTGATCGCCGCCACTGCCGCCTGGAACGGCGGGAGCGCTTTGAGCGAGTAGTGGCGGTAGATGTTTTCCACCACGATTATCGAGTCGTCTACCACCAGACCGGTGACGAAGATCAGGGCGAAAAGGGTGACCCGGTTGATCGTGTAATCGAAAACGTAATAGGTGAAAAGGGTCAGGGCGAACGTTACCGGCACGGAAATCAGGATGATAGTAGCCCCGCGCCAGCTGAGCGTAAGGGCGATAATCACCGTAACGAACAGGATCGAAATCACGAGGTGGAACAGCAGCTCGTTGGCTTTATCATTGGCGGTGGCGCCGTAGTCGCGGGTCACGGTCAGGTTGACGTCGCCGGGGATGAGCACACCCTTAAGCGATTCGGCGCGCTCGACTGCGACGGCCGCCACCCGGCTCGCGTCACTGCCCTGGCGCTTGGAAACGGTCAGGGTCACCGCCGGATACTCGTACTGGTCGTACTTCCGCGGATCGATTCCCGCCTGCTTGGCCTGGGGTCCCAGTCCGAAAAAGACGTAGTTGTCGATCTCCTCCGGGCCGTCCACTATTTCGGCCACGTCCTTCAGGTAGACCGGCCGGTCGGCCTGGACCCCCACCACGATCGCGCCCAGCTCCTCGGCGCTGGCTACCGGTGCCCCGGATTCCACCTTGAAGCGCTGGTTGCCGCTGTCGAACTCGCCGGCGTAGACGTTGACATTGGCCTGGCGCACCATCGGCTCCAGCTGCAGGATCGAAAGCCCGTAGGCGGCCAGCCGTTCGGGGTCGATGTTGACCTCGAGCACGCGCCTCTGCCCGCCGATTACCTCCACCTGGCTGACGTTTTCGCCCTGCTTGATATACTCTCCCAGCTCGACCGCCATCCGCCGCAGCTCGTAGCTGTCGTAACTTCCGCTCCAGAGGGTGAGGGCCAGGATCGGCACGTCGTCTATCGAGCGGAGCTTGACCAGCGGGGGAGTGGCTCCGGCCGGCATCCGGTCCAGGTTGTAGAACATTTTGTTGTAGAGCTTGACCAGGCTGCGCTCCATGTCCTGGCCCACCTTGAAGCGCACGATCACCAGGACGCCCTGGGGCCTGGAGATCGAATAGACGTACTCCACGCCCGGAATTTCCCAGAACATATTCTCGAGCGGCTTGGCGAGCCTGGTCTCGACTTCCGCCGGAGCCGCTCCGGGCAGGCCGACCATCACGTCCACCATCGGCACCACGATCTGCGGCTCTTCCTCGCGCGGGGTCTTGATCAGGGCGATTACACCGAGGAACAGGGAGGCGATCACGAGCAGCGGGGTCACCTTGCTCACCATGAACGACTGGCCTATTTTGCCCGCTATCTGGATACCCTTCATAGCGACACCTCCCGGACTTTCTGCCCTTCACGCATCAGGCGCAGTCCCCCGGCCACCACGCGGTCGCCGGGAGTGACGCCGGAGAGGATTTCCACCCGGTCGCCGCTGGAGCGGCCCAGGCGCACCCAGCGCAGCCGGGTGAGGCCGTT
>JAZDIG010000599.1:0-3513 GCA_043805105.1 Candidatus Glassiibacteriota bacterium
GATGACCCTCTACCAGCATTTCGATATCCGCACCACCACGCTGGGGATCAACCTCAAGGACTGCATCCATTCTGACTTCGAGCGTTTCCGCAGCCAGGTCTACGACCGGATCAACCCGGCGGCGAAAGCCCTGGTCAAGGAAGCGGCCAGGCTCGAAACGCTGTTCGGCGTGCCCATCATCAACAAGCGCATTTCGGTCACGCCGGTGAGCCTGATCATGGAGACCCACGCCGAGCCGAAGAAATTCCTCGCCATGGCCCGCACCTTGGATGCCGCAGCCGGGGACGCCGGGATCGACTTCATCGGCGGGTTCGGCGCCCTGGTGCAGAAAGGCATGACCAGAAGCGACCGGGTCCTGATCGAGTCTCTGCCGGAGGTGCTGGCCGGCACCGAACGGGTCTGCAGCTTCCTCAACCTGGGCAGCAACGTCGCCGGCATGAACCTGGATGCGGTGATCGCCCTGGGCCCGATCCTCAGGGAAGTGGCCGAACGGACCGGCAACGGGATCGGTTGCGCCCGTTTCGTGGCCTTCGTCAACGCGCCCGAGGACAACCCGTTCATGGCCGGTGCGTTCCACGGCGTGGGGGAGCCGGATTTCAGCGTCAATATCGGCGTTTCCGGCCCCGGGGTAGTGCGGGACGTGGTGGCGGCCAACCGCGACTGCGACCTCACCCAGCTGGCCGAAATAATCAAGCGCACCACTTTCAAGATCACCCGCGCCGGCGAGCTGATCGGCCGGGAGCTGGCCCGCAGACTGGACGTGCCGTTCGGCATAGTCGACATCTCCCTGGCCTCCACCACCGCCGCCGGCGATTCGGTGGCGGCGATCATCGAGGCGATGGGGATCGAGCGGGTGGGAGCGCACGGATCGACCCTGGCGGTGGCCCTTTTGATGGACGCGGTCAAGAAGGGCGGAGCGATGGCCAGCGCCAACGTGGGTGGGCTGTCGGGAACGTTCATCCCGGTGAGCGAGGACGAGCGGATGACTGCCGCAGTGGTAGAGGGAGCGCTCTCAATCGATAAGCTCGAAGCCCTCACCGCGGTCTGTTCTGTCGGGATGGACATGTTCGGCGTACCCGGCGACACTCCGGCCGAAACGGTGAGCGCGATAATCGCCGATGAGCTGTCGATCGGGATTATCAACAACAAGACCACGGCCGTGCGGATCATTATCGTGCCGGGAGCCAAGCCCGGGGACGTGGTGGATTACGGCGGCCTGTTGGGCCGGGTGCCGGTGATGGCGGTCAACCGTTTCAGCTCCGCGGATTTCATCCGGCGCGGGGGCCGCGTGCCCAGCCCGGTGACCAGTATGCGCAACTGAGGACTGGAGCCGTCCGGAAAACAGCGGCCTCTGAATTGAATAATTTCTGACAAGTTGAGAATTCCTGTTTCCTTGCTTCGCCGTTCCCGTTCATCATACATATCCGCGCTTAAGTCTTAATTACCATAGGTCTGATGAGAACTTTGCAAAGCATAATTGCGCTATCGGCCGGAGGCTGGATTTTAACCTTTTCCGTTGCCGCCGCCCAGCAGCCGCAAAATCCTCAGCCGCCCGGGATGCGGGCTCCCGTGCGTCAGGCGGTGACCGCCGCGGTGGACCTGACCTATAGGACCGCCTGGGTGATCCGCGTGACTGTCCCGCCCAAGGAGGAGACCGAGGTTCGGATAGTCAGCAACGAAGAGGCGATCTGCTTACTTTCTGGCTGAGCAAGAGCTGAGCCCCGCCCACCCCGAAACGCTGGCCCGGAACGGACTCCCGCCTTATTTTATGAGCCTTCCATTCTGATTTTACGAGATTTGATTCTTTTCCGGCGAAGCCGCCTGGACTAATTATGGATAACCACCAACAGTATACCACGGCCGATTTTGACTACGAGCTGCCCCGGGAGCTTATCGCCAGCCGGCCGGCCGAGCGCCGCGACGCCAGCCGGCTCCTGGTGCTGGACCGGGAGTCCGGCGTTATCGAGCATCGGCGGTTTACTGACCTCCTGGAATACCTCGGCCCCGGCGACGTCCTGATTGTCAACGACACGCGGGTATTTCCCGCCCGGCTTACCGGCCGGCTGGACACCGGCGGCGCGTTCGAAATCCTCCTGGTGCGCCGGACCGGGGACGGCCGCTGGATCGCCCTGGTCCGGCCCGGCCGCAAGCTCAGGCCCGGCAGGACCGTCGAGGCGGGAGAGGGGGCGCTGAAAATCGCGGTGGAGGACTTCACCGGCAAGGACGGCGAGCGGCTGGTACGGGTCGAGGCGGCCGGAGGAGAGGTGTCAGAGGTGATCGAAAGGGTGGGCCACGTGCCCCTGCCGCCCTATATCGACCGCGAGGACACGCTGGAAGACCGCGAGCGCTACCAGACAGTCTACGCCCGGAAGACCGGAGCGGTGGCAGCCCCCACCGCCGGGCTGCATTTCACTCCGGAGCTGTTGGGGAAGATCGGGGAGCGGAGCGTGAAAGTTGTGGAAATCACCCTGCACGTTGGACCGGGCACATTCCGGCCGGTAACGGCTGATCGGATCGACCGGCACCGGATGGAGGCCGAGTACTACGAGATCGAAGAAGGGGCGTGGGAGCTGATCGCAAAGGCTCGCCGGACCGGAGGCAGGATTGTGGCGGTGGGCACCACCTCCGTGCGGGCGCTCGAAAGCGCCGCCGCCGGTGGGACACTATCCGGCTGGACCGAGCTGTTTATCCGGCCCGGCCACGAATTCCGGCTGGTGGACCGGCTGGTGACCAACTTCCATCTGCCGCGCTCCACCCTGCTTATGCTGGTGTCGGCTTTTGCCGGCAAGGACCGGATCGACCGGGCGTATGCCGAGGCGGTGCGGGAGAAGTACCGTTTCTACAGCTACGGCGACGCCATGCTGATAAAGTGAAAATACCGATGAGCACCGGGGATCGATTCAGCTTTGCGATTACGGCCGGGCACGGCCAGGCGCGGACCGGGGTGATCACCACGGCCCACGGGAAGATCGCCACGCCGGTTTTCATGCCGGTCGGCACCCAGGCCACCGTGAAAACCCTCACTCCGGCCGAGCTGGAGGAGATCGGAGTGGAGGTGGTGCTGGCCAACACCTACCATCTCTACCTGCGTCCGGGGCACGAGCTGGTGCGCAAGGGCGGCGGCCTGCAGAAGTTCATGGGCTGGCCCCATCCGGTGCTCACCGACAGCGGCGGCTACCAGGTGTTCAGCCTGATTGACCTCAGCCGGATCAAGGAGGAGGGGGTCACGTTTCAGAGCCACCTGGACGGATCGTACCATCTGTTCACCCCGGAGCGAGTAGTGGAAATCCAGGCGGCTCTCGGCGCGGACATCGTCATGGCCTTCGACGAGTGCGTGTCCTATCCGGCGGAGGAGGACTATGTGCGGCTGGCCTGCGAGCGGACGGTGCGCTGGGCCGAGCGCTGCCGCAACCGCCTGGCCGGCCTCGAAGCTCACCTGGCCGCGCCCTGGCCTCAGGCCCTGTTCGGGATCGTCCAGGGCGGGATGTATCCCCATCTGCGGCAGTGGTCGGC
>JAZDIG010000600.1:0-3928 GCA_043805105.1 Candidatus Glassiibacteriota bacterium
CCGGCACGGGAAAAGCGTTACAAACCTAATGTGCGCAAGAACTTACGTATCTTGACGTATGATTGACTGGCAACTCTGGCATCCCCTTTGCAAAACAGCGGCGGCGGCAAAGTACGCTTGCGGGCCGTGCCAAGAAGTACCGGCATACGCTGAGCGTACTGGATGACTACCACGCACCATTCCTTATCCCCCACAAAGGAGGGACCCGTGACACCGAAAGAAGTTTTGGCGTTATGCCGGGAAAAAGACGTGAAGGCCGTTGACCTGCGGTTTATGGACTTCCCTGGACTGTGGCAACACTTCACCATCCCCGTCGACAAGCTCGAAGAGGACGTGTTCGAGGACGGGCTGGGCTTCGACGGCTCCAGTATCCGCGGCTGGCAGGCGATCAACGAGAGCGACATGCTGGTCAAGCCCGACCCGGCGACCGCCTTTATCGATCCGTTCCTGGAACACACCACCCTGGTGATGATCTGCAACATCTGCGATCCGGTCACCGGCGAGGACTACAACCGCGATCCGCGCAACATCGGCCGCAAGGCGGTCCGCTACTTGGAAAGCACCGGGATCGGCGACGTTGCCCATTTCGGTCCGGAAGCGGAATTTTTTATTTTCGACGACATCCGCTTCGACCAAAACGAGCATGAGGGTTACTATCACATCGATTCGGTCGAGGGTGTCTGGAATGCCGGCCGGGTCGAAAACCCGAACTTGGGCTACAAGATTCGCTATAAGGAAGGCTATTTCCCGGTGCCGCCCACGGACAAGCTGCAGAACATCCGCAGTGAAATGATGCTGCACATGATCGACGCCGGGATCGAGATGGAATGCCAGCACCACGAAGTGGCGACAGCCGGCCAGGCTGAAATCGACATGCGTTTCGCGCCTTTAATCAAGAGTGCGGACAACCTGCTCAAGTACAAGTACATCATCAAGAACACCGCCCTGAAGCACAACAAGACGGTGACTTTCATGCCCAAGCCGCTGTTCGGCGACAACGGCTCCGGCATGCACACGCACCTGTCCATCTGGAAAGGCGGAGTTCCATTGTTCGCCGGGGATGGTTACGCGGGCCTGAGCGACATGGCCCTCCACGCCATCGGCGGAATCCTCAAGCATGCGCCCAGCCTGCTGGGTTTCTGCAACCCGACCACCAACAGCTACAAGCGGCTGGTGCCGGGATTCGAGGCGCCGGTGAACCTGGCCTACAGCTCCCGTAACCGCAGCGCGGCGGTGCGTATCCCGATGTACAGCCCGTCGCCGAAAGCCAAGCGGCTGGAGTTCCGCTGCCCGGACCCGAGCTGCAACCCGTACCTGGCGTTCAGCGCCATTCTGATGGCCGCCCTGGACGGTATCCAGAACAAACTCGATCCGGGCGACCCACTGGATAAGAACATCTACGACCTGCCGCCGGAGGAGCTGGCCAAGGTCCCGACGACGCCCGGCTCGCTCGAAGGAGCCCTCAGCGCCCTGGCGGACGACCATGAGTACCTGCTCAAGGGCAACGTCTTCACCGAAGACGTGATCGAAACCTGGATCGACTACAAGATGGTCCATGAGGTCAAGGCGATGGCCCTCAGGCCTCATCCCTATGAGTTTTACCTCTATTACGACATCTGAGTCGCCCTATGCGGGATTGTTGGAAATAGCCGCCGGCGGATAATCCCGCCGGCGGCTTTATTGTCCAGGGGGTGTGATGAAGACGCCGTAATCTCCGCGATTGAGTCATTTTCACTGGCAGGGCCGCTCTGGAATTTGTATTATAGTTGAGTCTGCAGTATTCGAGCCACCGCCAGCAGAAGGCGTAATCTCCGATGACGGAATCCGGGACGGAAATGACCGGAACGCAGGGCGAGAGGGCCAACCGGCTGAAGGAGATCGTGCCGGGCGTGGACCGTCGGCTGGTGGCCGACCACCTGGCCCGCATGGATGCGGAGTACTTATCGCAATACACCGACCGCCAGATCGCCTCTCACCTGGAAGCGCTCGACGGGCTTGGGCCGGGCCGGGTTTGCCGGCTCGTGCAGACTGCTATCGGCGACCGCCTCTGGGAGCTCACCGTGGTGGCGTTCGACCGCCAGGGGTTGTTTTCGCTGATCGCCGGCAGCCTCGCCAGCGTAGGCTTGAGCATCGAGCGGGGGGAGGTCTGGACCTACGCGGAGGCGCCGAAAACTTCCGAAGACGGCCGGGTGCGGCTCAAGTACGATTTCAGGCTCAGACGCTACGTCCCGAAGACACGTCTTTCCTCAGGGGGCACGGCGGCCGACTTCCTCAGGCGAAAAAAGATCGTGGACATCTTCACGGTCCGGGCCGTACAGGACGTCCCGGACTGGCGGGAACTCGAACACCGGCTCGACCAGCTCATCCAGCTCCTGCAGAAGGAAAAAGGCGAGGAGACGCGGCGCAAGGTGGGCCGGCGGGTGATCGAATATCTGTCCCGCACTTACCGGGGCGGCGACCAGAAGCTGATGCCGGTCAAAGTGGAAGTGAACAACGAGAGCAGCGACCGCTTTACGGTGATGGACATCCAGGCGGAGGACACGCCCGCTTTCCTTTTTCTCTTCACCAATGCGCTGGCCATGCGCGGGGTGGACATCCTCGGCATCCGGATCGGCACCACGGCCGGCGAGGTGCACGACCGCTTCTTCATCACCGACCGGCAGGGCGAGAAGATCGAGGGGAGCGAGCGGATCGACGAGCTCAAGTTCATCGTCGCGCTCGTCAAACAGTTCTCCCACCTGCTGGTGCGAAGTCCCGATCCGACGATGGCGCTGACCAACTTCGAGAGGCTGGTCGAGCGAATCTGGAGCGACCGGGAAAAAGCCTTTATCAGCGGCTGGAAATTGCTCGACCTGACCGAACAGCCGGTGCTCGAAGCTCTGGCCAGGCTGTTCGGCACCAGTAATTTCCTCTGGGAGGATTTCCTTCGCCTGCAGTACGAAAACCTGTTGCCGGTTTTCAGCGACCTGGAGGCCCTCGACCACTACAAGGACAAGGCGGACATGTGGGGGGAGTGCGAGCTGGAGCTGTTGGGCGCCTCCGACTACGAGGACGCCGCCGACCGGCTCAACCGCTTCAAGGACCGCGAGATGTTCCGTATCGACATGCGGCACATCCTCGACAAGATAGAGAACTTCAGCGAGTTCAGCCGGGAGCTGACCGACCTGGTGGAAGTGGTGATCGAGCAGGCGTACCGGATCGCGGACGGCAGCCTGCGCGCCCGCTACGGCAATCCGCTTGGCGAGGACGGGACCGCCTGCCGGTTCGCCGTCTTCGCCCTGGGCAAGACCGGCGGCTGCGAGCTGGGCTACGCCTCGGACATCGAGCTGCTTTTCGTCTGTTCGGCCACGGGGGAAACCACCGGGCCCGAAAAGGTAAGCGACAGCGAATATTTCGAGAAGCTGGTGCAGCTGCTGATCAAATCGGTGCGGGCCAAGCGGCAGGGAATTTTCGAGATCGACCTCAGATTCCGCCCCTACGGCAACCAGGGGCCGCTGTGCAACACGCTCCGGCAGATGGAGGAATATTACAGCCAGGAGGGTCCGGCCTGGGATTTCGAGCGCCAGTGTCTGGTGCGCCTGCGGCCGGTGGCCGGCGACGGCCGGCTGGGCGAACAGGTCTGCCGGCTCCGTGACCGCTTCGTTTACAGCGGCCGGCCTCTCCACTTCGCCGAGCTCGCCCGTCTACGCCACCGCCAGCAGGAGGAATTCGTCAAGGCCGGCACCTGGAACGCCAAGTTCAGCGAGGGCGGGCTGGTGGATGTCGAGTACCACGTGCAGCACTTGCAGATTTTTCACGGGAGGGCCGACCCCTCCGTGCGCCAGACCTCGACCCGCCAGGCCCTCAAAGCCTTGCACGCCGGCGGCTACATCGGCGGGGAGGAGTTCGAGGCGCTGCTGGCGGGGCACGATTTCCTGCGCCGGCTGAT
>JAZDIG010000601.1:0-8707 GCA_043805105.1 Candidatus Glassiibacteriota bacterium
GCCGATTCGCCCGGCATCGGCAAGCTCGATCTCGACTTCCCCGAAATGGCTTTCGCCCAGTTCGTCGCTGAATACTTTCGTGACTTTCATCTTCTTCTCCCCAGTCCGGAATCAGGTCTCGGCCGGACCGCTGTCGTTGTGCCAGGCCCCGTGGAAGACAATATCCGCCAGCGGCTTTCTGGTCCGGGGGGCGCCCTCGCGCGCTCTCAGCTCCTCCGGCAACTGTGCCGCGTCGCCGGGATAGCCCACCGCAGCCATCGCCACCGGCTCGAACTCGGCCGGGATGCCCAGGTTCTCCCGCGCTTTTTCGCTGGAGAAGCCGGCCATCTGATGGACGAACAGGCCCAGGGCGGCGGCCTGCAGGGTGAAGTTACCCAGCGCCAGGCCCACGTCGTGCCAGGCGTGGCGGTTCGGCTTGCCGTTATGGCTGAAATCGCGCCTGGCGACGGTCAGGAGCAACAGCGGGGCAGTTTTCACCCATTGCTGGTTACGTTCGACCAGGCAGTCGAACAGCTTCCGGAAAAGCTCCTTTTCCTCCCGGGTGGCGTAGACGAACCGCCAGGGCTGTTCGTTGAAGCAGGAAGCGGCCCAACGTGCCGCCTCGAACAGCTCCTTCAGCTTTTCATGTTCCACCGGCTGCCCGTTGAAAGCGCGCGGGCTCCACCTTTTTTCGATCAGTTCGTGCATGACAATCCACCCTCCATCGCCGTGCCTGAAGATTCTCGATCGCTGAGGTCTGTGATCACTGCAAGGCTCAGTGCTGTCTCGCATATCATTAGTTGCGGAATATTCGAATTGTATCTCAGCCACGCAGCTTGTCGAGCAGTTGGTTGAGCTTTTTGGCTTCGGACTTGGCCAGCGACTTGAAATGCTTTTCGAATTTTTTCGCGCCGGAGTCGATTTCCGCCAGCAAGTCCAGTCCTTTCTGGGTAATTATCACGTCCACCGCCCGCCGGTCACTCGGGCAGACAGCGCGTTCTACGCAGCCCTTGAGCCGCAGTTTTTCCACCAGCCTGGAGGCATTGGACATCCGGTCCAGCATGCGCTCCTTGAGCAGGTTGACCGTGACCGGCAGCGGGTACTGGCCCCGCAGAATCCTCAGCACGTTGTACTGTTGGGGCGAGATGCCGAATTTTTTAAGCCTTTTGCTGTTGATGGCATTCAGCCAGCCGCCGGTATAGATAATGTTTACGATCAGCTTCTGGAACTCGTTGTCGAATTTTTTCTGCTTTATTTCCTTTTCCAATTTCAAGCTGTCCTCCTTGTAGGCGGTTTCTGTATCAATATATGTATAAACATTAAATGTGTCAACTCCTGATAAAGAAGAGGCTCATTTGCACAAAAATACAAATCCGGATTGCCGGACGGGAGAATAGCGGGCTGTCCAGGCCGAGGATTCGCGCCAGTGAAATTATTTCCTTGCCGGGTCCTCCGGCGGAAACGATATTTTCAGCAGGCGTTTGAATTTCCAACTTAGCCAGGAGTTTACAATGGACGAGAGGCAGAAAAACATGGACCGGCGGGAATTCTTCGCATTCGTACCGCCGGCCGCAGCGGTACTGGCCGCCACTCCGGCGGTCCTGACAGCCGCACCGGACAGCAAAGCCGAGCTGACCGCCGGAGAAGTCCACCGTTACCTCAAAGCCCTCGACGACGGCTGGGTCAAATGGGAAGACACGGTCGACACTTTCAAGTCGGGCGGGCCCCAGGAGCCGGTCCGGGGGATCGCGGTGGGCTGGATGAGCTACTCTTCGGCGCTGGCGAAAGCGGTGGAGATGGACTGCAACCTGTTCGTCACCCACGAGCCCACCTACTACAACCATCGCGACAACGACGAGACGATCTTCCGGTTCGAACCGGCCCGGGCCAAGCGGAAATTCATCGAAGACAACCGGCTGACCATCATCCGCTGCCACGACGTCTGGGACCAGTTTCCGAAGGTCGGTATTCCCACTGCCTGGGGCAGCGCGATCGGCCTGCCGGGTCCGATCGACGGCAGCGGTTACTACTACGTCTACGATGGCGAGGGTCGCACGGCGGCCGAGGTCGCCCGCCGGATTGCGGGTAAAGTGGCTGAGGTCGGCCAGCCGGGCGTCCAGTTGATCGGCGACAGGCAGCGCAAGGTGGGCCGGGTGGTGGTGGGCTGCGGCGCGATAACCCCCATGTTCCATTTCATCGAAAAGCTGGCCGCGGACATGGCGGTCTGTTCGGACGACGGCTTCACCTACTGGCGGGACGGCGCCTTCGCGATCGACACCGGCTTCCCGGTGGCGGTGGTCAACCATCCGGTCACCGAGGAGTACGGCGTGATCCAGCTCGCCCGGCAGATCGCGGAAAAGTTCCCCGCGGTGCCGGTACATCATATTCCGCAGCGCTGCATGTACGAACTGGTCACGGCCTGAGCCGGGACGCAGGCAAGGCCCGGGGCTCACTTTTACTTCTATTGTGGCTAATCCTCCGTGATTGCCCGGGCCTAAGGAAACTTTTCAGCGACGAATGGATCAATCGCAGGGGCGGTTCGCGAACCGTCCCTACAACGACTACTTGCTCTTTTGCCATCAGGGCGACCGCGGCAGGGGCGAACCTCGCGTTCGCCCCTTTCTTTTTTCGATCCAAGGGCGACCGGGAGGTCGCCCGGGGGATTTCACGGTGTCGGTTGCAGAGAGCCGTGTCGGAGTTTATCTGTCAGCGGAGGGAGGCGGGCCGGCACGTTCATTGCGGACCGCCCCCTGCGCGGGTAACCCGAAATTAGTGGCTCTGGCAATGAACGTGCCGGCCCGCCCTTCCCCCACGGCCGGTTATTCCAGCACGGAAAGGATAATCCGCGACGGCCGCTGGCGGTCGTGGTAGACCTGCTGGCTCGCCGAGGCGATTTCGGTCTTTTCAGCGATATCGGCGCCGGTCGTGTTGAGGTTGCGGTCGTAGCGGGGAAAATTGCTGCTCGAGATTTCGACCCGTACCTGGTGTCCGGGCAGGAACAAGTTGGCGGTCGGACGCAGCTGGATCGTGAATTCATAGACCTTACCCGGCTCGAGTTCCTCCCAGCGGTCGAAGCCGTTACGCAGGGGAGCGCGCAGGATGCCGCCGGTGATATTGATCGCCCGGCCGTCCGGGTAAACGTCCACCAGCTTGGCGGTCCAGTCGGTGTTGACGGCGCTGGAGGAGGCCCAGAGCTTCACTGTCACGGGGCCGACCGCGGTTAGCCGTTCGGCCAGCACCCGGCTGCTGAAGACCAGCACGTCGTCGCGGCGCTCCACCGGCCGCTGGTCGTAGGGACCCTGGGTGACGATCGTTTCCCGGCAGCAGTCGTTCCCGCCGATCGTGGGCACCGGATTGCGCGGATCGTAACTGAATCCTTCCGTGCGTTCACCCCCGGAAGGCGCAGTCCAGTCGAGGGTGCCATCGCCGGCCAGGCTGTTGGCTCCTTTGCGTGAATGGAAGTAGAGCGGTTTTTCGACCGCTTGTTTCGGCGGCCAGGAGTCGAATTCGCGGTAGCGGTTTTCGCCCATGATGAACAGCTTGACTGGCGGCTGGTCGGCCAGGCCGTCGTCTTGGCCCTTGAGCCAGTAGTCGAACCAGCTGAGCTGGAGCTGCCGGTCATCGACCGCCGCTTCCGGGCCGAATTCGAGCTGGCCCAGCTGGGTCCTGGTCGAGGAGGTATGGAACCAGGGACCGACCAGAAGCCGGCTACCCTGGCGCGCCTGCGGCGATCCGCCCCGTTCCCTCAGCCCGCTGAAATTCTCCAGCGTCCCCTAAAGGAAAATGTCGTACCAGCCACCTACGTTATAAGCCGGCGCCTGGATTTTTTCATAGTTGTCGGCGATGCTGATACTTTTCCAGTAGTCATCCCGGGTGGGGTGGGCCAGCCAGTCGGCGAACCAGGGGACGCTGCGGCCCAACAGCGCCGGGATTTGGCTCACCGGCAGGCTCTTGAAAAGCTCGTTCCATTCGACCGGTTCGGCCGCCATGTCCTGGCCCACGCGGGCGGAAATGCTGAGCGCGCCCCACATGGTGTTGAAGCTCAGGGCGAAAGCGCCGCCGTTGTAAATCCAGTGGCGGTAGTAGTCGCTGGCGGCCATGTCGGGGAACATGCAGACCAGGTGCTCGTTCGCCAGGACCGAGGCCAGCCATTGGGTGGCCCCCACGTAACTCCCGCCGAAAGTGCCTACCTTACCGTTGGACCAGCTCTGTTCGGCGCACCACTGCTGGCTGTCAAAGCCGTCCCGGGCTTCCCCCCGCAGCGGGTAGAACTGGCCGTCGCTGTCGCACTTGCCGCGCACGTCCTGCTGCACCACCACGTAGCCCCGTTGGGCGTACCAGTAGCCGGTGGAGGGGTCGAAGTTGTTGTAGGGGGTGCGGGTCAGAATGACCGGGAAACGGCCGGTGGTGTCCGGCCGGTAAATGTCGGCCGACAGCCTAACGCCGTCCGCCATCGGCACCTTGACGTCGAATTCGGCCTTGACCCGGTAGCGCGCCGGTTCGGCAGCGGAAAAGGCGGAATTGGCTGCAACCAGGAAGGCAATGGGGATCAGCGGTAACGGCCCGATAAGCCTGGTAAGGGAAAAGGGCTTTCGGTTCATGAGTACTCCCGGTTAGATGCACTCTGACAGGGGAAGTGAGGC
Source organism: Candidatus Glassiibacteriota bacterium (assembly GCA_043805105.1). Taxonomy (GTDB): domain Bacteria; phylum Gemmatimonadota; class Glassbacteria; order GWA2-58-10; family GWA2-58-10; genus JAZDIG01. The sequence continues at coordinate 4,623 of JAZDIG010000601.1, forward strand.
CTGAGATTCGCGATGATAATAAGTCAGGCCGACCGGCGGGTCAATCGGTGTGATGAGGCGGGAGCTGCCGAGGGAGTCGATGAAGTTCGCGTGCCAGTTCGAGATATTGCAGCAGTCGTTCGTAGACCCGCTCCCAGGTGAATTTTTCGGCGTGGGCGCGGGCAGCCGCTCCCATCCTGTGCCGTAGAGAGTTATCCGCGGCCAGGCAGTCCACGTACCGGCCGAACTCCGCCTCATCGGCGGCGACGAATCCGTTTATTCCGTGTTCGATCTGCTCGCGGGGGCCCAGGCTGTCGGTCACTACGGCCGGCAGGCCTGAGCTGTGGGCCTGGCGCACCACATTGCCGAAAGTATCAGAGAGGGAGGGAAAAACGAAAATGTCACCATCGGCGAAAGCCCGCCAGAGCTGTTCGCCGGTGAGTTTGCCGGTGTATTCGGCGGCCGGCAGCCTCAGCCGCATCTGTTCCAGATAAGGACCTTCGCCCACCACTTTCAATTGCAGGTGGGGCCTGGCCGAAAAAATTCTGATCAGGAGCTCGAGGTTCTTTTCCGGGGCGACACGGCCGACGTAGAGGGCCTGCAGCCGGCCATCCGACCGGCTGCGCCGGGCCGGGTCGAAAGAACTCACGTCGATTCCCCGGCTGAGGACCTCCACGCGCGGCTCGAGGTATTTTTCGATCTCCTGTTTCATCTGTTGGCCGGGAGCCAAAATCAGCACCGCCCGATCGTAATAGTCTTTAAGCACTCTTCTGGTCAGCCGGCCGGCAGCCTCGCCGATTGTCCGGCCCAGCCTGGCGCTCACCCGGACCCTGGCGTAGTAATCGAGGCAGGTGTGGTAAACTCCGATCAGAGGGTAGCCGCCGTGGCTGGCGGCCCGGCTGGCGGCGTAGCCCAGAGGGTCGGGAGCGGCGCTGATCGCGAGGTCGTAGTGTTGGCTCCGGATTATCCCGGCCGCGCGGCTGGTGCCGAAGGCGAGATCGACTGTCAGCTCCGGGTCGATCCGCAGCGGAACTCTCGGCCGGTGTACGTGGATAGTCACGGAGCCGGTGGTTTCGGTACGGTCCGCCGGGCCGTAGGTGACCACGTCGCAAGGGATGGAGTCGCGCCGGAAAAAAGGCAGCAGATTGTTGTAGGTGTATTCGACTCCGTTGGTTTCGCCCCACTTGCCCAGGGTGTTGGTCACGAGCAGGAGCTTGAATTTTTCCATTCGGGCGGCCAGTGGCTCATTCGGTAATCAGTTCGGGCAGCGGCACTGACAGCGCCGACCTTTCGTACAGGTCCCGTAGCACCTTGAGCGAGCTGGCGGCATAGGCAGTCGGCAGGTAAAGCAGTGCGCCGACCAGATAGGTCAGAGGGCCGGCCAGACCGCTTACCAGGGGGTTTCTCAGGCATCTGCCGACTACATGATTGCTCGAAAGCAGGCTGATGATGCGGTCCACCAGGGGAGCGGCGCCCAGCCTGAGCGGAGACTGCCGGTAACAATCGGCGGGCAGCGGCCTCCGGATCACGTCCAGGACGTAGCGGGCCATCATCGCTGGAACGCTCACCAGGCCGGCGTAGCCCGGAACGATGTAAGTTTCGCCGCGGCGGAGGTTTTCCAGGTACTCCCCGATTGTCGCGCCTTTAGCCAGAGTGCAGGTGGGCAGGAGCTTGCGCGTGTGCGAATCGGTGGTCGCTACTACCGGCAGGTTGCGATGGGAGGCGTAGAAGACGGCGGCGATATTTTCGATCAGGCTGCGCTTGTCGTTTACCTCCACCGGCAGCCGGTATTTTTCGATGAAATGCCAGTAGCGCACCGAATTGATGTGGTAGCCGCGCGGTCCCCACCAGGGGTGATTGGCGATCACGGTCACGCCGTTGTCGAGCGCGGTGCGCACGAGCCGGTCGGCGTCGTGGCGCTCGTGTGCGATCTCGTGCAGCCTGTCGCTCAACCGGTCATCCGCAATGTTGAGCAGGCCCAGGTGCACGGGGTGGCCGATCCGCCGGCGGTCGAACACTTCCATCTCCACGCCCCTGATCCAGCAGGGCGGCCGGTGGCCGGCCCGGCGCCAGGCATCGTCGTTGTCGTGGTCGGTGATAGCGATATAGTCGGCGCCCTGGCGTATGCCCTTATCGAGCAGGGCTTCCGGCCGGTTGCCATCCAGGTCGGGGACGTCCCGCGAGAACGAGCTGTGCAGGTGCAGGACGCCGACTTTGTACCCTTCGAGGCGAAGCGCTTCCACTCCACTCCATTTCACTGTCCTTTTCCAGTAATCCGCCGGGCTCGCTACGGGTCGGCTCATTTCGGCTCCCCTGCTGGTGGAGAATTGATTACCGCCGGTCAATGCGGGCGGCCGGTCGGCGCAGGACATGAAAGTATCGCCTTGCAGCAGCGCCTAATAAATAACATCCCTGTCGTTGATTTGAAGTAGCAAACTGATAGTATTTGATTAGAGTCCGCCCTGAAAGCCTTATGGTTAGGGGTTTTAATCATTATGATAACAAAAGTGAGTTGCCAGTCTCTGCCTATTATGTGTTACGACATATAATGTATTGCAGCCCCGGTAAGGATATAATATAGTCTTTTCCGCTGTGTAATTTTTCCGGGTTTCCAGTTTGCGGCCTGTTTGGATGTATCCGGTAGTCACGACTTACTTGTGGGCCGAAAAGTGCGTGTTAAATTGTTAAAGTAAATTGGCCCGCACCTTCATTCACTGAACTCAATTGTTACACGAAGCGCGTTCGTTGGATCAGCTTCAAACAAGCGGCTGGAGGCCAAAATGAGGAGTAAAAGAGTCGGCCGGAACATGACGGGCAGGGGAAAATTCTTCGCCGCCGCGGCAGTCTGCTGGCTGGCAGCGGCGGGATTGGCAATCAAAACCGAGGCGATGGCGATGGAAAAGATCAAGGTGGCGATCGCCCAGATCCGCTGCACCGATTCCGACCTGGAAGGCAACCTGGAGAAGATTGCCGAAAAGGTGGAAAAGGCGGCGGCGGCGGGCGCTCGGATGGTATTCTTTCCCGAGACCGCCGACCTGGGCTGGGTGAATCCCGAGGCCCATCGGCTGGCCGGCCCGGTGCCCGGCGGGACAGCCTGCACCAGGGTCTGCGCCCTGGCCCGCGCACACAAAATCTGGATCGGTGTTGGACTCTACGAAAAGGACGGTGAAAAGCTCTACGACACTGCGATCCTGGTCAATCCGCAGGGCGAGGTGGTTCTCAAGCACCGCAAGATTAACCTGCTGGCCTGGCTAATGGACCCACCCGATTTGCCGGGCCGGCCGGAAGATATCTCGGCGGTGGCCACTCCGTTCGGCCGGGTGGGGATACTGATCTGCGCCGACAGTTTCGAAGAGGAACTCCTGGCCCGCATGCGCGAGCAGAAGCCGGATCTGGTTTTCATCCCTTACGGTTGGGCGGCCAAGCAGTCCGAATGGCCCGAACATTCGTTCTCGCTGGTGAAAACCGTGCAGAAGGCAGCCCGCACTATCGGCGCACCGGTGATCGGGCCAAATGTGGTGGGCCGGATCACCCACGGCCCCTGGACCGATTACACCTACGAAGGCCTCAGCACCGCGGCCGACGGCACCGGGATGAGCCTGGTGCAGGGACGCTGGAATACCGATGACCTGATCCTGGTGGAGGTTGAACCGGGCAACGTGCTGAAATGATTTTTCAAGAGAGTCCTACATAATTTCAACCGATCTGAGGACCCGATGAAAAAATTTATATCACTGATAGCGCTGCTGCTGGTCACCTCGACCGCACTTTCCGCCGAAATAGTTTCCTGGGCTCACCCCTGGCTCAAACCCATGTCCAGCAAAGAACCTCCTCCCACCCGGCCAGAAAAGGTCATCCGGCTGCGCACCACTCCCGGCGAATACGAACCGGCCTGTTTCGCGGTCCGTTCCGATAAGGACGCCGAGGTGACTGTGTCGCTGGCCCGGGCTGCCGGATCGAATGCCAGCCAGGCTCTGCTGCGGTCCACTGAAATCATGGTGGTGGAAAGCCTGGCCGACAGCACCCAGCCCAACCGTCTCTACGAATTCAGCGGGACGGTGAAGGTCCGGGCCGGCCGGACCCGCTATTTCTGGATCACGGTCCGT
>JAZDIG010000602.1:0-3390 GCA_043805105.1 Candidatus Glassiibacteriota bacterium
CAGAGGTTTTATCCGCAGAATACCCTGTTCGCGGATCGCGTATTCGGGAATCATTTCATGGTCATCCGGCTTGATCGTCTGGCTGTAGCCGTTACGGGCCGCGATCGTCTCGCCGATCAGCACCAGGCACGCCGCCAGCAGAGTCCCTTCACCCAGCTCCCCGATCGTGAGATGGTAGACCCAGCCCACCAGGATGGCTACCGTGATCACCACCGGAAAAGCGAAAGCTGCGACCTTGAAAGCGTTCTTGAGCTTGATCTGGCCCGCGTTGGCGTCGAGGTAGTGCTGGATCAGCTCGGCGGCCGTCTTGCCCAGCTTGCCCAGCTTGAAGTAGAGGCTCAGAAAGCGGGTGAGGAAATTGTGCTTGTCGTGAACCGTTGGATAGTAGCCGAACAGGTAGTGGTCCACCTCCTCGATCGGCGAGATAGACAGGAGCAGGTAGCCGGAACCGAGCTCGTAACAGTGCGCCGCGAAAATCGTCAGGTCGCGGGAGAACATGGCTTCCCAGCAGAGGAAGCTGCGGCCCTTGTCGCCCGCTGTGGCCTGGCTGAGAAATGAATCGTTTATCCGGCCGGCCGCCTGTTCGGGGTCGAGGCCGTCGATACCCTCGGGAAAGGTGAAGCCGAATCTATTGGCCGTCTCCCGCGCCCCTTCGATGAAATTGTCCTTCACGTACTGGCGCAGATAGTTGATGCCGAGCCTTTCGAGCATGTCGATCCGGTGTCCCATGTGCAGCTCGTCCATCTTCTGTTTTATTCGTGACAGGTCGAGCGACTGCCGGGCGAACAGGGCGAAAAGCTCCTCCACCAGTTCGACGGCCTTTTCCCGGCTGGTTTTCTCTTTCAGCAGGCCCTCCTTGAGGCCCTCGGAGCTTCCGGACGACCCGGTTTCGTCGAACACGTAGTCCTGTATCAGCTTGTTCTGTTCGAGGATTTCGGCAACCTCGACCTTCTGCACGATCTCCTCGATCGGCAGCAGTTTTTCGCTTTTCTCTCCGCTCAGCTGCCGGTAACGGTTGTTGAAGTAGATCGACAGGCCCTTTTCCCAGACAAACAGGGCGAGTTCCTTGAGCGACCAGACAGTGAGGAAGTAGCGGATTTTATCTATCTGCTTTTCGCCGAACCGTTTGCCGATCAGCGAGAAGTAGAGTTCGCGCAGCCGGTCCGGATCGATTTCCTTTACCGTGGACTGGGCGGAGCCGTCTGCGGATTTGGCGTCCCTGGGGGCCAGGAGTTTTTCGAGGGAGTGGAATTCGTAGAGACTGAGCGGGCGCGGCTCTTTCAGGTTCTGGAGCGCGATCTCTTCCAGCGCCGCCAGGATCGGCTCCAGGTCCAGGCCTTGCCTGCGGGCCGCCTCGGCCATTCCCTCGTAGTCGTGGTCCTTTACCCGCTCGAACAGGGCATTCACAAAATCGATTTCGCCGGACTTGACACTCGCCAGGTAATCCCGGCTGCCGAGGTGATCGAGTATCTCTTTTTTCCTCATTCCTTCCGCCTAAGCTTCGTAATCAGGGGTTGAACGGCCGGTGCCGCGGGCCAGGCTGTGGGCCCGGCGCAACGGCTCCGGAATCCTGAAACCGCCGCAGCTCTCCAGGACGATCCGGCGGCTGGTGGCCAGGTCAGTCCGGTGGCCCGGGGAAACTATCACCGGCCTGACCCCGCTCTTCGTGCGCAGGGCCGACCCGACTGTCTTCCCGCCGGCCCGGACCGGGGACCAGCTTCCGCGTTCGGCTGCCGGTTCAGCGTACCCGGCGGCCAGCGGCTCTCCGGCGCAGCCCACGGCGGGCAGGCCGAGCAGCAGGCCCAGGTGCGACGCCAGGCCGAAGCCGCGGGGATGGCAGAGCCCGTGGCCGTCGAATATCACGACGTCCGGCCGGGGTCCCGAGCCGGCCGAAGCAGTCCAGCAGGACCGGCCCCTCGCGGAAGGCGAACAATCCGGGCCGGTAGGGCCACTCCACCGGCCGCTCGGCCACGCAGCTTTCGATAGTTTCGAACCTGGGCAGGCCGACCACCACCACCGCGCCCCGGACGATTTCTCCCTCGTAGCGGGCGTCCGCTCCCGCCACCAGATCCAGTCTGCCCTCCAACGGAGCGATCACCACCTGCGTGCTCAGCTCGCACTGAAGGCGGACCGCCTCTTCCGGGCTCAGGTCCCAGCGATGGAGCGATTTATACTTCATCGGCCGGCCGCAGTCAAGCGTTGCACCGGTTAACTCGATAAGCCGGATTGGCTGAAGAACACCCGGTAGACAATTTATCAGTCTTTCTTATTTACAGTAAACTAAAATAGACAATTTCGCCAAGTCCATCTGACGACCTGTATTGACTTTGCCGGGGCGGGCGGATAAAGTAAGGTTGATTTGGAAGGAACCGCCGTCGGATACGAGGGAGGAGGAGAGAGGTTACATGGGACCGAGGATCAGGACCACCCTGGTGGGCAGCTACCCCGTGCCGGACTGGCTGAAAGCCCTGCCCAGCCGCCAGGCGCTGGTGGATGCGACCTGCGTGGTGCTGAAGATCCAGGAGAATGCCGGGATCGACCTGGTGGTGGACGGCGAGCTTTACCGTTTTGATGTCAACCACCCGGACACCAACGGCATGATCGATTATTTCGTCAGGCCGCTGGCCGGCGTGCGCACGAGTATCGGCCGGGAAGACCGGCGGCGTTTCAGGGAGCTGGCGGGGATGAGTTTCCGCGCCGCGCCGGCGGGAGTGGTGGAGGGCCCGCTGGCCGAAGGCCGGCTGGACCTGCCCGGGGACTGCGGCCTGGCGAAATCGCTCACTCACAGCCCCTTCAAGTTCACGGTCACCGGCCCGCACATGCTGAGTAAAACTCTGCTCGACAGCCACTACGGGTCGCCGGAAAAGCTCTGCCGCGCCCTGGCCGAAATCCTCGCCGCCCAGGCCGCCGAACTCCAGGCGGACGTGGTGCAGATCGACGAGGCGAACATCACCGGCCACCCGGAAGAGGCCGAGTGGGCCGCCGAATGTATCAACCTCGTCCTGGAAAAAGTGCAGACCGTGCCGGCCGTGCACCTGTGTTTCGGCAACTACGGCGGCCAGACTGTCCAGCGGGGCCGCTGGAGCCGGCTGGTGGATTTCCTCGACAGGCTGAGGGCAGACCACGTGCTGGTGGAGGTCGCCCACCGCGGGGAGGCAGAGCTGAAATATTTCGCCGAAACGGACCGGGAAGTGCGGTTCGGCCTGGGCGTGGTGGACGTCAAGACCAACGTGGTGGAGACTGCCGACCAGATCGCCCGGCGGATCGAGCGGGCCGCGGAGGTGCTGGGGCCGGAGAGGATCGCTTACGTCAATCCCGACTGCGGCTTCTGGATGCTGCCGCGCAGCGTGGCCGACCGCAAGATCGAGGCGCTGGTGGCGGGACGGGACC
>JAZDIG010000603.1:0-14185 GCA_043805105.1 Candidatus Glassiibacteriota bacterium
CCACCGTGGGCGTTTATGACTTCTCCAAGCAGCTTCTCCCAGCGATCGTGGCGGTCGGTGATGGAAAGGCGATCCCTCGCATAGGCTTTCGCCCTCGCGCCCATTCCGGACAGCCCGCTGCCGCTCGATCTCAAAAATTTCCCCAAAGCCTCTTCCAGAGACCCAGGCACCCGCGCCTCGAACACCCAGCCGCAATCGACTTTTCTGATCGTCCGGGCCAGGATGCCGCTGCTGTTGGCGATCATCGGCTTGCCGGTCGCACAGTATTCGTAGAACTTAGAACCCAGCGAAAAGAGATCGGGTTTCTGGGAAAGAACCAACAGGTCAGCAGAGGACAAAAGCGCCGGAACCCAGTCCAACGACACCGGAGAATAGATTCGAATCCCTTTCAGTTCTTCTCTTTCGATAATTTCCCGGCAAACCGGCTCACACTCACCATCTCCTACGATCGCCAGATCAACAGGCAGACTTTTCACCTCAGCGGTCGAGAACGCCCGGATCAGGCTCTCCACGTCGTGCGCCACGCCCAGTGTGCCCAGATAGAGCGCCAGTCTTCTACCCGGCCTTCGAAACAATTCGAACGGGATTGGTTCCCGCGACTTCTGCTCGAACCGGTCCACGTCCACCCCGTGGGTGATTATTTCGATCTTTTCATAAGGAGCGCCTCTGGCAATCAGTGCCTGCCGTTCCGTCTCGATCGTCACCACCATCCTTTCCGCCATTCGGTAGATTCTTGTGAAAAACCGAATTAACAGCCGGCCTGCACCGGTACGGTCCAATCCCCGCAGCTCGAACGAGCGCAGCGGCTCGTAATCGTGAAGCAGCAGCACCAGCGGAAGGCCGCGCAGTCTCGCGGCCAACGGGCCGATCAGGCCCACGGTCACAGGCGGCACGGAAGTTACCAGTACGTCCGGCCGCTGGATACATAGTAAAATCGGGAAGCCGATCGCCGCGAAAGACAGGAAGCCGACGATTCTTAAAAGAGGCTGGTGGTTCGAGGCCATGACCAGCGGCAGCCGGATCACTTTCACTCCACTTTCAATTCGCATATCAGGTCTGAATCGCCCGAAACCGGGATAAGGCCTGCCGGTCGGGTAATGGGGCAGACCGGTAATCACCGTGACTTCATGGCCCCGTGAAGCCAGGTTTTCGGCCAGATCGCTTACGTAGCGCACGGCGCCCCGTTCCGGGGGATAATTCTGCCTGACCAATAGAATTTTCACCGCTCACTCCTTGAATTGCCGGATGGCTGCATTGAACAAGATCGTTTTGGCGAGAGCGAAATTTCGCAGAACTAATCGGAGAAACTCGGCGTATCGGCGGTTTCGCAAATAGGTTTCCATGTACATGCGCACTTGCAGCCGCCGCAGCTTCCCTGCGCTCAGGGTATCCAGTTCGAGAGAGTCGGAGAGATACTTGTCGAACCGATCCCAAGACTTTGCCGTTATTCGGTAACCGTTGGTTTCTCCTTTCGCCCACTCGTAGACTCTGCTCCCCGGATAGGCCACAATCACCGCCACAGAAAGCCGTTCCGGGTTCAGCCGGGAAGCCAGTTCGATTGAACGCCTGACCGAACTTTCAGTCTCTCCCGGCAGCCCGATGATGAATTTCAGCCAAACCTTGAGACCCGCCGCTCTGGCAGTCCGCACAGCCTGATCGACCTGGCCGAGTGTGATTCCCTTGCCCGAATTTTTCAATACCTGTGGGTCGCCTGACTCCACTCCAAGCTGGACAAATTCGAATCCTGCTCGCTTCATCAGCGTCGCCAGGCTCCCGCTCATACAATCCACCCGGGTCTGCGCCTGGAACCGGACGTCAGGCGCCTTAAATGCGATAAAGGATTCGAGCAGCTTTTCCGCGCGGCCCGGCATCTGCCCGAACGTTTCGTCCTCCACCCTCACCTCCTCGGGCGTGAAATCGGCCAGAAGCCATTTGATTTCCTCCACTACCTGCTCTACCGGGCGGGAACGCACCCGCCCCGAACTATTACGGCTGCAAAACACGCAGGCGTAAGGACAACCGCGCTCGGTAAGCAGAGGATAGCTTCGCGTCCTGGGAAACAGGTCCCAGGCCGGAAAAGGAAGATCGGCAAGCTCGCTTTCATAATGATGTTTCCGGGTGTGGTTGTCTCTGGTCAAAAGACCCAGCGCTGAATCCGGGCCACCACTTATCAGCTCGGCCAGGCCCTTCTCCGCTTCGCCGGCGAAGAGGTAGTCGAACTGGGGAGATTCCTGGAGAGTCTGATACGGCAGCGCATTCGCGTGCGCTCCGCCGATAACCGTAATCACATCCGGCCGGGCTTGCTTGATCCGGGCGGCGATAGCTCTTGCCGCCGGATATTCCACCGTCATGCTGGAGATCCCGACGAAATCCGGCCGGCCGCCGAGAATTTTTTCTGCGGTTTCCGCGGGGTGGCTATGTCCCAGCATCTTGCCGTCCACCACGGCCACTTCTATCCCGCGCGCTCTGGCAGATGATGCCAGATAGGCAATGCCAAGCGGAGGTGTCCGGCTCCAATGTTTTTCCGCCGGGCAATTCAATCCGGGTCTGCAAAGTACGAGGCGCGCCACCGTGCTGATTTCCGTTCCGTCAGTTCAGGGTTCATAGTCCATTTGCAGAAATTTCCGCTTGCCAACTGGCCGCGCTGGCCTCAAGGGGCTGGAAGCTACCCAAGGCCAGCAGCCGTTTAAGTTTTCCCTCGGTTTTACCAATCCCATAGTAATGCCGGAAATCCAGAAAGCTTGAATCGGAGCAATATTTCGGCTGGGAATTATCAATTTCCCAGGGATGAATGTAGAATATCAGTGGCTCGCCATGCACATCCAGGCTCAGGACCGCCCTTTCAACAATCTTCCACGGCAGAAATCTGAAATAAACTCCCCCGGCGAACGGAAAGTTGCCCAAAGGGGTAGCCAGGGTCGACACCGGCCATTCCCACAGGCCGGGGAGCACTTCTACCGGGACTCTGGAAAAACCTGGCCAGCCGTAACGCGGATTCCTGACCGGGAAGATGCTCGAATCGATGCGGATTCCCTCATCGGCGATGATATCCAGCGCCCAGAGTGAGTCTTTCGAGATCGAGAAATAGGGAGCCCGGTAGCAATTGACCGGCTTGCCGGTCAGGTCCTGGATAAGTTCGATGCTACTGTGCAGGTCTTCACGGAAATTCTCCGGACCTTGCTTAGCCACGAAGCGATGCTCCATACCATGCGACCCGGTTTCATGGCCCCGCTGGCTGATTTGCGATATCAGCCGCGGGTGGTTGCGGGCCACGTCCCCCAGCACGAAAAAAGTGGCCCGGGCTGCATATTCGTCCAGAAGGTCGAGCAGCCGGTTACAGGATTCGTTCAGACGGCGTTCCAGGCTGCACCAGCGCGTTGGTTCCGGCTCCAGCCCATGGAACCAATCTTCGAGGTCAATTGTGAGGATTCTGATTACTGACTGCGCCATTTCATCGCTTCCTCAGACTTCAATCTTCACCAGCCAATTCAGCCTTTGGCTGGTAATCTCGAACTTCAGGCCCATTCCGGCCAGCAGGCAGTTCAATGTCCCGCGGTCGGTGGCATGAAGCCCCAGGCCGAACAGGGCAAGCCACAACTTTCGCAGTCGTGAATGTAGAGTGTTCCCTCTGGGAAAATCGATCAGGAGTGTGCTCTCAGTCCTTGCCAATAGACACCGGATCATTCCTGGCCAATCCATGTAATAATCGGTGATCCCGAGGGCCAGGACGACATCGAATTTCCGGCGGTCCGGCGGGATACCGATGTCAGCCGCTACTGCTTCTAATCTGTCCGCCCGGTTTTTCAGCAGCCGGCTTGCTGCCAGCACGTTCCTGGCTACTATGTCTTCCAGGCGCAACAATCGAGGCGTCCCGTGCATCGTTTGCGCCAGCAGGCGGCCATCACCACAGCCGGCGTCCAGTACGGACATGCCTTCCAGGTGAGGGAGCCAGCCGGCGACTGCCGCCAGCCGCTCTTTTTCACCTCGCCGGAAAAGCCCGGCTGCTGAAGAAGACCTGTCTGGATACCATCTGTCGAAGTAGTGTCTGACCTTCCGGCTGTCCTTGGCGGCTGTCGCGCTCACGAGACGGTTCAGGCTCAGCGAAAGCAGGAAAACTGTAAAGATCAAGATAACCGGATACATACCAGGAAGGTTCCTAAATGCTGCTCCAGTGCACCACCGCCCTCCCGAATACTGGATCCATAGGGGGCCGTCTATGGGCAGGGCGGCAGTACTGTCAAAATGTTACGCCTCTGGATACATTGTTATATTGACGGCATCAATCGGCAAAGCATAGTAGCTCGAAAAGACTCTATCAAAAAGCGAAAAGGCACGGTATTTACATTGCTATATCTTTAAAATTCAAGAGGATAAGTAATCTACTGCAGCTTTTCGGCCGAAATAGCTGGTTCCCGGCTGTCAGTGGGGAGGGGTTTGTTTGGGGAATTGTTCAAAAAGAATGCCATTAACTAATTCCACGAATATTTAATCGCCGATTCAACCCCGGCCGCGTCCCCGGCCCCCTCCTCTACCGCCCCCTATGCCGCCGAGTCTGATCCCGATCCGGGTGTACATCGTATCTTTCAGGTCAAGGTTTGAAACCAGGGTACCGTTATCGTACAGCCGGGAACGGCGGGAAAAGGCAAGCCCGCTCTCCAGCTCCAGCCGGGAGCCGCCGCCGGCGTTCAGCGTGACTATTCCGCCAAGTGTGATATCGCGGTACCTTATTTCCGGTTCGGCGACGCCGTAGATTTCGGGATCGCCGTGGTACTGGCTGCCGCTGATCCTGAAATTACCTCCGAAACTCAGCTCCTGCATAACATCATAGTTTATCTGTGACCTGACCGGCAGCAGCCCGCTTGCGCTCCAGCGGCCACGGCGCCATTCAATGGCAATCGCCGGCAGCGGAAACGGACGGCCCAGGTCTCTCGTGTAAAGTCCGCCGATCCCCAGGGTCAGGCCCCGGCCGTAGCTGCGCTGGACGACGAACTCTCCCTGCACGGAAAAATCATTCCTGCTTATATGGCTCTCGAAGTCGGATTCCAGACTCGGGACGACGTATCCTCGCAAGCTCCAGTTCTCGCCGAGCCTGCCGCGCAGGCTGACAGGCAGGCCGACCGAATGGAGCGTGCCGATCCGCACCGGCCAAACAGCCGCCTGGTTCCAATACTCGTAGTCCAGGTCGATCCGCTCATAGACTACTCCCGTACCGATAAACAGCCCTTCCTCCCTGGCAAACTTGAGCGGAAAGGTGAGGCTCGCTTGCAGCTTCTGTGCCTGGATTTTCGCGACTTCGAGAAAGGTGCCGCCGGGAGGATTGATCAGATTTTCGTAAGGCAGAACTTCATAGGAGAAGGCGAAAGGGGAAAAAGCCTGTGCCCGGGACGTTGCGGCCGAGGAACAATCTGCGGCCAGCGCCAAAACGAATACTGCCGCCATCTTATTCATGATTTTTTCCCACTCCCTTCAGAATTTATCTCCCATACTCCTTTTACCGGTACCACAGCCTTTCACGATCCGGCAGGTGAATAGCAGGCGACAATCAGCCTGCCATTCGAGGCCTCCAGCCGTCTCCGAACCGCCCGGAAAGGGTTGGCAGCATGTAAAGTATTACTGGAATCGCAACGCTGAAGTTCCTTTATTATCTTTTAGAGCTCACCCGGTCCGGCTCTTCCGGCCTGCCGGTTCTGCTGGCTGTTGACCCTCTCCGGCGGCTCGTTTATCTTGCTCACAGTCATCCCCTCGTGCTAAACTTTCGCCGACCGGCAAGGAGCTCTCCCATGGCCCGAATCATCCGATCCTTTCTTCTCCTGCTGTCTCTGTTCGTGTTCTGCCACGCCGCCCGGGCCGCGCAGTTCGGCGACCTCAAGGACCTGGCCCAGATCAAGCCGGCGGTCATAAGCAAGCGTATCTCCAGCTACGACAGGTCTGGCGGCAACCGGGACGCCCTGCGGATTCCATCCGGCAGCACCGCGGAAATATTCAAGGCCGAGGGCGCCGGGGTGATAACCCACATCTGGGTCACGATCGACCACCGCGATGAGCTGAGCCGGCGCAACTTGATCCTGCGCATGTACTGGGACGGCGAAACCGAACCCAGCGTACAGGCCCCGATCGGCGACTTTTTCGGCCAGGGCTGGGGCGAGTTCTACGAGTACGTCACGCCGGTCCTGTCCAGCGGGCCGCACGAAGGCCGGGCGATGGTCTCATACTTGCCGATGCCGTTCGCCAGGGGAGCGCGCATCACCCTGGAAAACGACTCCGAGACGGACGTGGCATCCTTTTACTACTACGTGGACTACGAAGAGCACGCGAAGCTGGACCAGGACGTCGGCCGCTTCCACGCCTGGTGGAACCATCAGCTCACGGAAGCCCCGCCGGAGGGCGAAAACGAGTGGGGAAGCCTGGGGGGAACAGGGCAGGAACACTACCGGCGAACGCAACTACCTGTTCATGGAGACAACCGGGGCCGGCCAGTTCGTGGGCGTGAACTACTTCGTCACCACGCCCACTCCGATGTGGTACGGCGAGGGCGATGACATGTTCTTCATCGATGGCGAAAAGTGGCCCTCCAGCCTCCACGGCACCGGCACCGAGGATTATTTCAACATGAGCTGGTGCCCGCGCACGATCTTCCAGCACCCCTACTACGGCCTGGTACGGCTGGGCGGCCAGACCGGCTGGATGGGCCGCACCCATCTCTACCGCTTCCACATCCAGGATCCGGTACGGTTCAGCAAGAGCCTGCGGGCCACGATCGAGCACGGCCACGACAACTGCCTCACCCTGGAAATGGCCTCGGTGGCTTACTGGTACCAGGCCGAACCGCACAAGCCGTTTCCCCGGATCGAGGGCCGCCAGGCGCGCCGGCCCCTGCCGGAAATCGGAGCAGTGGACATCCACCGCTGGCGGGACGCCTGGCGCCGCAGCCGAGGCAATTCGCCCACCCTCTGGGGAAATGAGGACGAGGAAAAGAAATAATTCCAGCCATCGCCAACCGAACACCGGAGCCGATCATGATAAATTGGAACGAACTCTCAGCCGAAAGCCCGGAATTTCTTCATCCGGCTGACAGGCAGGCCATCCTGGTGGCCAGCGGCGATCGCCGCCGCACCGCCAACCTGGCCGGCCAGAGCGCCCAGCTCGAATGCGAGCGCCAGCTCCGCGAAGCCTTCCACGCCAGGGGCTGGAAACTGGTACGCGCCCACCCGGAGGTCGACCCCGCTCTCGGCCACGGTTTCATCGAGACCCAGGCCCAGGGCCGGGAGATATTCAGCCGCATCCCCAGGGAGGCGCCGCTGGTGGTGGCCGAGGCGGTCTGGCAGTACAGCAACCACATCGTTTACAACCTCTGGGAGCACCGCGGGCCGATCCTGGTGGCCTCGAACTTCGATGGCACCTGGCCCGGCCTGGTGGGTGCCCTCGGCCTGGAGGCCTGCCTCACCCGCCATAAGTTCGGCCCCGGCCAGAAAGGCCACTCGCTCCTCTGGAGCAGCGAACAGTTCACGGACCAGCCCGCGGTGAAAAAACTGGAGGAATGGCTCGCCAGGGGCCGGATCACGCACGACCTCTCCCACGCCCGCCGCTTCGACCCCAAAGAGCACGAAGATTACGCCTCGGCCATCGCTTTCGGCGGCAGGCTGGCTGAAAGCTTCCGGGCCCGGCCGAAAATTATCGGTCTCTACGACCCCCTCTGCATGGGCATGATCAACGCCGCTTTTGATGAGCGCGACATGGTGGGCACCGGCATCCAGCTCCGGCGGCTCAACCAGTCTGACCTCTACGCCCGCATGCTGGACGTGCCGAGGGGCGAGGCGATGGGCTACGTGAAGTGGCTGGTGGACCGGGGATTCAAGCTTGCCATCGGCGCCAATCCGTTTACCGACATCACCGAAAAAGCGGTGCTCGAATCGGGCCGGATGTACGCGGCGATCGCCCGGCACGTGGCCGAGGAGGGTCTGGACGGCGTGGGCATCGCCTACCAGCTCGGCCTGGCCAGGCTCACCGCCGCCAGCGACCTGGTGGAGGCCATGCTCAACAGCACGGACCGGCCGCCGGTCGAGTACCGGGGAGTTCCGGTGATGGCCGGGGAGCCGATCATGTGCGCCAATGAGGCCGACATGGGCTGCGCCGTGGACCAGTCCCTCAGTAAGGCCGTCTACCGCGCTTCTGGGCTGGAGCCGGTGTGGTGGGAAACCACCCAGCACGATGTGCGCTGGGGCGACCTCTACCAGGGCAAAGGTGTTTTTAGCGAACGGGAGATCGAGATCGAGGCTTTCATCTGGGCCTTCGAGCTGTCCGGCAACACCCCGGCCGGCCATGTTCCCGGCGGCTGGACCGGCCTGGAGGCGGTCCGTCAACCCTACGACTATTTCATCGAAAACGGGATCTGCACCAAGGGGCTGGCCAAGGCCGGAGAGCTGGTCTGGAGCCGGGTCTATCTGGACGAGGGCCGTTTCTGCCTGGATATGGGCCGCGGGGCGGCGGTCAGTCTGCCCGGAGCGGAAAGCGCCCGGCGCTGGCGGGCCACCACCGAACAATGGCCCTTGATGCACGGGCTGTTTTACGGGGTGAGCCGGGATGCGCTCATGGCCAAGCACAAGAGTAATCACATCACGGTGAGCTACGCCCCCAATGCGGCCACGGCCAACGAAATCATGTTCGCCAGGGCGGCCCTGGCCCGGGCCCTAAGCTTCGAAGTCAACCTCTGCGGGGACGTTTCAATCCAGGCCAGCGCGGAATACCGGGCGGAAAAGGGGATGGCAATCGAGGGGCCGTACGTGAGGTGAGATCAGTTTTCAGCGGTTAGACTGAGGCAAATCCCCCTGAATCCCCCTGCAAAGGGGGAGCAAATGGCTGTAGCGGCGAACCTCGCTTCGCCCAATGGGGAGCAGGGTGGGCGGTATGAGACGAGTTTAGAAATTATTGATAGAGGCTGCCTGATGTAAGTTTTCCGATTAATACAACAAGCCCTTTGACACACTGGCCAAAGGGCTTATTTGTAACAAATGGCTGGGCATAGGCCGCCATTTTAATACTTCTCTGCGGGAGATGCCGGAGAGTCTGATCGAGCAGATTCAGGCAGTGGCGGTATTAATGTTTTGCTACTATCGGATTCTGTTTTCGAAGGCAAATCAGCGTAAATAGCAATCCCTATTCCCCCTTTTCCAAAACAACTTTCCAGGTCGCACCCTCCAACTTGTCGGAAAATGTCGCTCCCATGCTCCCGACAAGCTTGCCGGCATCACCTTTCAAAATAAGCATGGCTCCTTTGCCCTCAATAGAGCTCGTTTGGATCATCAGACTGTCGCCGCTCAATACCACTGACTTCAAACTTAAGTATCCCACCTCGTTACCGGACTCGAGGACTCGAAGGTTACCCGATAAATTTCCGTCTTCATTCTTAGCGATGGATAGTTCCATATGATAAGTCGCATATTCATAGTCAAATGCGCCTTTCCACATACCTTCAAACCGTTTGCCCCTCGTCCCTGCTGCGATCAGAAACATAAAGGATACTACAAGCTGAATAGAGAAAAAAATTCGAGTTGATGTCCTCATGGCTGGGCCTCCGTTTCCGGCTTATTTTACCCATTAATGCAAAATATGTCTGTGAGATTTACAAATAGACTATCTCAATCTACCCTGCAGGCGCAAGCTAACATATAAGCATTTAATCATTTCCGTGACTCCTTAGCTTTTTAAAACCTCCTTGGAAACGGTGGGACAGGCATTAATAGGACGGCCTATAATTTCTAAAGGCATAGTCCAGTATCTCGGCCACGGATTTCGCACTGTTGGTCTAAACAAACCTTTTACCAGAAAAGTTTCAGTCGCCAGACAGGCTGGACATTTCTGATCAAAAATAAGATGCAGTTCTCAGCAATTGCAACTTAAATAATGGCGGAGTGTGTAATATTTGAACCGCCCCAGCCGAGCCGTACGGGTGGGCCCTTGTGTTCGCCCGTTTTCGCTCAATTTCCAGGTTTATCGTAGGGGCGACCGGCCGGTCGCCCGCGGATCCGGATGGGGTCAATCTCCTCTGCGAGGGGAATCCCCGCCGCGGCATATTCACCCTGCATTATGAAGGCCTTGCCCCTGTGTCATTAAATAATCCTTGTCAACGCCCGGTCTTCTCTATCATCCGGCCAATCTCTATCCGCACCCTGTCCCATTCGGCCGGGTCGTGGCTCCAGACGTCGAACCGGCCCACGCTCTGTTTGCCGAATGGCCGCTCGATAATTCGACTCGCCGCGGCATCTGCCCTGGCCGGATTGCCGTCCCTAACAGCCAGGAGCTTCAGCATCTCGTACTCCTCGACCCCATCCCGCATGTTCTTGAGCCGCACGGTCGGGCAGGGCACGCCCACTCCCGGCACGATTCCCGGAGCGTAGACTTCCAGGGCGTTGCCGTTGTAGCTGCGGTAAACCAGCCGGCCCTGCTGGTCGCGGGAAGCGAACTTCCAGGTTTCCGGGCTGTACCAGGCCGCCCGCCATTCGCTGCCGATCCCCCAACTGCACCAGGTGAGAGTGCGGTACTTCCAGCAGGCCCAGCTTATCGCCCGCTCGTTGGACAGCTCCAGGTCGATAAAGGTGCTGCTGCCCACGCCGCTGTTGCCGCGCCGCTCGTAGAGCACCGGGCCGTAGACCCAGTCGGTGATACCCAGCTTGCGGTACTCTTCGACTGTTTCCAGGTCATAGCCCACGGTGTGGCAGCACCAGTAGTCGATCGCCTCGTGGATCACTTCCATTGCCTCACGGCTGTAGCCGCCGTCCACCCGGTAGTGCGCCTCGGGGAAATACTCCTTGAAAAGCTTCCCGTAGTAGACCATCCGCTCCCAGGCCTCGGAGTAGTAGCTTTCATCCAGCCCGCCCTGGAACACTACGAGCCGGGTCTTGGCCGGATCGACCGTTTCGAGCACGTGCGCGCGGAACTTGCGGATGGCCTGGATGTAAATCTCCCGGTTCTCGGGCTTACGTTCCTCTTTCTGGTCGCCGATATCCGGCCAGCCCGGGCGTCCCGGGCCGCGGTGGTCGCTGTAACAGTCGAACGGCAGGAGCAGCCATTCGAGCGGCTCGCCGTAGCCTGGGCCGAAATCATAGCCGTAGCGGGCGGTGAACGCTTCGCCGCTCAGGTATTTCAGGTAACGGCTGTCCATGGCGCTCCAGTCGATCTCCACCTGGCCGGCCGTGACTTTAAGCCCAGGCCGGTAACCGTTATCCACCGGTACGATCCGGTTGCGGCGCAGAAGCTGGCAGACCGCCAGCTCCATTTTTTCATCCTGGTTCCGCAGGAAGCCCTCGTGCTGAAGGTTGCCGGCCAGGCTGTTGGCATTGGGGATGGCGAAGTCCCAGACCACGAGCTCCACCGGCAGCCGCTTTTCCTCGCCCGCCACCTTGACTGTCACCTCGCTCTTCCAGACTCCGGGCCCGGCCGCCTCCCGTTCCATCGGCAGGTACTGGTCGACCCAGACCAGCAGATAGCGCTGGCCCTCGATCCGGTTGCGGAAGTCCGGCAGGCTGATTGGATAGTTGATCCGGCTGCTCCGCTGCGATCTTTCACCCATACAGGAGAACGGGATCAGCGCATCCGGGTACCAGCCCGGGCCGTAGGAAGCGCTGTCGTAGCCGAAACTCCTGGTGTCCACCCGCACCGACCATTCCAGGAACAGCTCGGCCGGAGTCGCCAGCTTCTGTCCGCCGATTTCAAACGGGGCCACTTCGATAGAGAAATCCCGCAGGGTGTCTGTCCCGGTGCGGCCGATCACGATCTGGAACGACACGTATTCGCCGCGGGCCGCGGAGAGTTTCACCGAGCTGCCGTCGTACACCCAGTTGGACCCCAGCAGGTCGCCCAAGGGCTGCATCTTGTAGATATCCGGCCGGTCCTCGATGATTTTCCCGCTCACTGGGTCCAGCCGCACTGATGATGGCAGGGCGGAAAGGGTCCAGGCGGCATGAATGTTCGCCGCCGCTGCAGTCAATACCAGCAGGGAATACGCCGCGATGATTCTAATCTTTTTCATAGAGCCTCCGGGAAAGAAAGTGTTCACAGCCGGTAGTCGGTATTCAGAAGCCAGAAGCCAGAAGCCAGAAGTCAGAAGCCAGAAGCCAGAAGCCAGAAGCCAGAAGCCAGAAGCCAGAAGACCCCTCCGCCCAGCCCTAATATGGCTCAACCGTCGTTTAACTTTGCGCCTCAGTCCCTATTATGTGCCTGCCTTTACTTTGTCACTCTGTAACTTTGTCACTTTGTAACTATCTCTACCAATCAATTTCCATCAGCGCCCGGTCGATTTCCGGCCGGTAGACCGGGTCCGGTTCGGTTTTCATGGGCGCAGAGCTCTCCCGGAAACTTTCGCGCTGGAAAATCGGCACGTTCCGGCCCGGCGGGTCGATAGATAGCACGGTGGCGCCTTTCCATTCCACCTTGTATTCGATTCCATCCAGGGTTTCCTTGCGCAATTCCTGTTTCTGCGGGTAAATCAGCGTGACGGCCTGCCAGGCGGAAAGCCTGCCGAAATCCGCATAGTCGCCGTCCCACGCCGTTTTCACCGCTTTGCCGTCCACCAGGCAGCGCACCTTTGATTTGTCCTCATTGGGCGGCACGCGCACCAGGAGCCGGGAGTCGCGGTAGAGGGTGACCTCCACCCGGCCCTCGTAGGGAACCCAGCTGGCGATGCGGCAGGCGGCGGTTTCCTTGTTGAGGGCCAGGTTGACCCGGATTTCGTTTTCGCTTTCGGTGGTTATCCGGTGCCAGACCAGGAAAAGCCCCCAGGCGCCGTGCGGGCCGCAGCAATTCTGGATGGCGTTTTTCACGCGGGCGCGGCTGTCCACCAGGTCATTGGGTGCGCCCCAGCCCACGAAACAGCCGCGCACCCGGCTGGCGACATCCGTGAAGGACGACTGCACGTCGTCCTCGCGGAGTCCCTCGCCGGCCATCCAGCCGGTGTCGGTAATCTGGGCCTCGGTAAAATAGTTGCGCACGTAGCGCTCCACCAGGTCCCAGTACTGCGGGTAGCCGTTTTCGGCCAGGAGCAGGGCGCACTGGAGCATGTCCACGATAGTGCAGGTTTCGGTCGAGTGCGAATCCTCGGGCTTCATCCAGTCCCGGCCCTCCATTTCCTGCACCCAGCCGAAATCGCTGGCCAGATTGTCCGCGGCGTAATCTATCAGCCGGCGAGCCCATTCGATGTGCTCCCGGTCGCCGGTGACCGCCGCGGTCCGGATCACACCACCCAGGGCGAAAAGGGCGCCGTGGACATTACTGATCCCCAGAGTGCGGCCCGGGCGAACCGAAGTCTTATGGAAATCGACAGTGAAGTCGGCCAGGCCGCGGGCCAGCTCCAGAGCTCTCGGACTGCCGGCGACCTGGTAGTACTTGACCAGCGGAGTGATCCAGCCGGTGGAATGCTGGCCTACCCGCGGTTCGTGCTGAGGGTTCACCACGTGGCCGGGCTGGATATCCTCGCGCTCGAAAAAGAAATACTTGTCCCGCCGGATCCCGTATTTCTCGAGGCCGTCGATCATGCCTTCCAGCTTGGCGCGGACCTCCGGTTCCTCATAGGCCATGTACAGGCTCAAGAGGCCCATGAACTGGCTGCGATTGTCCCAGAGGTTCATCTCCGGCAGGTTGCGGGTCCGGGAGAACGGGCTGTAAGCCGGCCGCCAGGTGAGGCAGTTCCCTTCTTCGCGCATGCGCGAATAGATTTCCTGCTGGAAGAGACGCTCCTCGTTTATGCCTTCCAGGCTGCCGGTCACCTGACGGGCGGCGATCAGGCCGTAGAGGAAACGGCCTGGGTTTTCGGCGTAGTCCCAGTGGTTATGGCGCAGCTCCGGTGGGCCATCGCCGAAAAAAGTCCAGAAGTAGGGGAGCATGCCCTGGGCCCGGTCCGGCTGACGGGTGAGGTAGTTGAGGCTGGCCCGGGCGCGTTCGCGCAGGTCGAGAGTGGCCGGCACCTGCCGGGTGCGAATCCGGCCGGCCTCGGCCCGGCTGAAAGTTGCCGCGGCGAGCAGCAGGATAATGAGAACCAGGCGCTTCATCGATGCCTCCTTCAGGCCGATCTCCGGGGTCAGTCCGTCAGCCACTGGCCGCCGCTGTCGACGTTTTGGGCGGTGAACACGCGCGACTGCAGGGTGATTTCTTTCGGTACCGGTTCGCCGTTCAGAATTTTGAGCGCGGTCAGAAT
>JAZDIG010000604.1:0-2134 GCA_043805105.1 Candidatus Glassiibacteriota bacterium
AGATGACCACCGAATAGCTGGTACTGGCTTCGGCCGTTTTCCGGATCCCGGCGGTGGAGCCGTGCCGGCCCAGCAGCTCGACCGCGATCCCGCCGAACTGGTCCCGGCCGACCAGCGCCATGAACGCCACTTCCAGGCCCAGTCTGACCAGCCCGATCCCGGTGTTGCTCACCGAGCCACCGCAGGAGAGTTCGGCCGGCCCCACGCGCACCAGCGAGCCGGGCCTGAACAGGCTCCCCAGGTCGATCTCCCTCTGGCCGGAGAAGGAAGGGATAATGTCCAGACAGAGGTGCCCGGCGCAGACCGCATCGTAGTCGCATCCCGCTTGGGTTTCCGGGAGCATGGGAGCCACCGCAGGCGATAGGTTGATTTCAAAGCCGGAAGCTATCCAGCCGCATATAAGCCGGTTCGGGGAAGGCCCGGTTAATCGAATACCGACAAAGACTTTTCTCTCTTCAGGCCCGCTTCCTGCCGAAGTAGACCATCGCGATGCCGAATCCCGCCAGCGAAAGCCCCACAGCCAGGTTGGTCATCCGGTCTAACAGGGGAGAGGGGACCAGGGCGAAAGGCAGAATTACCGCGCCCAGGATAACCGACATCCAGCCGACGAAGCGGGCCAGGGGAGCGTGGTCTATATCGCTGGCGCTGATTTCGGCGGCCACGTCCACCGGAGTGTCGAGTTTCCGGAAGAAGGCGGCGATTTTTTCCTGCTGGCGCGCAGTCGGCTTGACAAAAAATTCGGCCAGGAAGAACGCGGCCGCTCCGGAAATAAAGAGCGCAAAAGTGGTGATGGTGAATTCCAGCGCTGGCCCCAGTCCCTCGAGGGCCTGAGCCGCGGGTGGGAAAAAGAAAAAGATCAGGGCCAGGCCGCCGCCGGTAGCGAAGGAGAACATGAAGCTCTGGGCCGGCGCTCTTCGGTAGATGAAACCCAGCAGCAGCGGGGTGGCAATCGGTGTGCCGGTCAGGCTGCTGAGTTTCATCATGGTGCGAAACGACCCGGCGCCGCTTTTGGCCATGGCCAGGCTGAGCCAGATGACGATCATGCCCAGCACCAGAGTGGAAAGCTGTCCCACCCGCAGGAGCACTTTTTCACTGAGCTCGCGGGGGTAGAGCTTCTGCACGATATCCTTGGTGAAGATACCGGCGATCGCATTGTATTGGCTGTCGATAGCGCTCATCGTCGCGGCGAAGATCGCCGCTATCATCAGCCCGATAAGCCCGTGTGGCAGGACGTGCAGGGCCATCACGACGAAAGCCCCTTCCTGAGGGTTGGGAAGGTTGATCACGGAGCCGATATTCGGGTAGAGATAGCGCACCACCATCGGCGGCATGGTCCATATCGCCAGGCTCGCGATGAATAATAGCGCGCACATGAGGGCCACGCGGCGGGCCTCTTTCTCGTCCCTTACGCTGAAATAGCGCTGCACCAGTGGATTGGTGTTCTGTCCGTGAATCAGGATTATGAACAGCGCCAGCAGCCATAACCAGGGATGCTGCTGGCTGGGAACGTGAAAATAACCGGCCGGCATGGCCTGTGCGAAGCCCTCGAAACTGTCGATCTGCATAATGGATAGCGGAATCAGGATCAGGCAGACCGGCAGCAGCACCAGAAACTGCACGACATCGGTCACGCACACCGCCCATAAGCCTCCCAAAAGCGTGTAGATTACGATCACCAGGCCGCAGACCCAGATTACCGAAAAGATATTTATTCCCAGGGCGCTGACGATGAAGATGGCCAGGGAGTAGAGGGCAGTGGCGCAGTAGAGAACGTTGAACGGGATGTAGGTCCAGCTCGCCACCTGATGAGCGCTGCGGGTGAACCGTTCATCGAGAAATTCGAGGATGGTGGTCACGCGGCTGCGGCGCCAGAGTTTAGCGAAAATCAGCCAGGCCAGGAGAATGGCGACGCCGGTCAGCGAGAGCAGGAAAGTACCGGTGAGTCCTTCCTGATAGATCACGCCCGCGCCGCCGGTGAACATGTAGGCGCTGAATGAGCTCATGTACGCGCTCAGCCCGGCGATCCACCAGTTGAGCTTATTGGCGGCGCGGAAATAATCGCTGCTGCCCTGAATGTAACGCAGGAAGTAGAGGCCGATCCCGACCATCATCACCATGTAGACTGCAACCACGG
>JAZDIG010000605.1:0-2213 GCA_043805105.1 Candidatus Glassiibacteriota bacterium
CGACGGGAGGCAGCCATGAACACCCAAGACACCCTCGCTGTGATTCTCGGCGGCGGACGGGGCACCCGCCTGGCGCCTCTGACCCTGGCCCGCTGCAAGCCGGCGATCAACCTGGCGGGCAAGTTCCGGCTGATCGACATCCCGGTTTCCAACTGTATCAACTCCCAGGTGCATAAGATTTTCATCGTGACCCAGTTTCTGTCCGCCGGTCTGCACCGTCACATTTTCCAGACCTACCGTTTCGACCGGTTCTCCGACGGCTTCGTGGAGATTCTGGCCGCGGAACAGACTCCCACCAACATGAACTGGTTCCAGGGCACGGCCGATGCGATCCGCCAGAGCCTGCGCTACATCATCGAGTGGAACATCAAGTACGTGCTGATCCTCTCCGGCGACCAGCTTTATTCGATGGACTACGGCCGGCTGCTGGACTACCACGTTCATTCCGGAGCGGAAGTGACCGTGAGCACGCTGCCGGCTCCGCAGCAGGATGTCTACCGCATGGGGATCATGCAGATCGACGAGGCGGGCCGGATAGTCAATTTCGTGGAGAAACCAGCCGACCCGAAGGTGCAGGAGGAGCTGGCGTTCGAGGAGAGCTTCCTGCGGCGGTTCGAGATCGAGCCGCGCGGCAGGCGGCACCTGGGTTCGATGGGCATCTACATCTTCAACCGCCAGGCGCTGGTAGACCTCCTGGCCGACGGCCGGTTCACCGATTTCGGCCGCGAAGTGATCCCGGCCGCGCTCAAAAGCCACAAGGTGTTCGCCTACGTTTTCGACGGTTTCTGGGAGGACGTGGGAACCATCGAAAGCTATTACCAGGTCAACCTCTCCCTCACCGACCCGGTGCCGCCGTTCAACTTCTACGATGAACAGTGGCCGATCTACACTCACCCACGCTCGCTGCCCGGAGTCAAGGTGGTGGGCGGCAGGACCGAACTGGCGATCCTCTGCGAGGGGTCGATAATCGACCGGGCCGACATCCAGCGGGCGATTATCGGCGTGCGCTCGGTAATCCGCTCCGGCACCCGGATCAAGGACAGCCTGCTGTTGGGCGCCGACTTCTACGACACGCCGGGGAACGAAGCCGAAGGCTTCCGCCGGGAACAGAGCGATGTAGCGATCGGTATCGGCCACGACTGCGAAATCGAGGGCGCGATCGTGGACAAGAACGTGCGGATCGGCAACGGAGTAAAGATCAGGCCCAAGTACGGAGAAAAGGACCATCAGGGGGACGGCTACTACGTGAGAAGCGGGATCGTAATCGTGACGCGGGGAGCGGTGATCGAGCCGGGAAGGGAGATCTGAGGGGCCCAGCCCCCCGCCACTACACCGGAAGCCAGGAGTCAGAAGCCAGAAGACAGAAGCCAGAAGACAGAAGTCAGAAGACAGAAGAAGAAGACAGAAGACAGAAAGCCCAGCCGCCGGGCCACCCCGGTAGCCAGTAGTCGGTATTCAGTATTCAGGTGCACAATTGCCCTGGCTACTCTGTCACTTTGTAACTCTGTCACTTTGTAACTTTATCACTTTGCAACTATCTTAATCAATTGTCAGAATGTAGAAGAAAAGTCGGATTCCAAAGGAAGAAACGAGGATAGAATCCCTATGACAAAAAAACTGACGCTCGACCGGAAAGACACCGTTCTTGTGGTAGTGGACGTGCAGGAGCGCCTGCTGCCGGTGATCCATGAAAAAGAAATGCTGCTGGAGAACATCCTGCGCCTGGTGCGGGGCGCCCGGATACTGGGAGTGCCCGTGATCTGCAGCGAACAGTATCCCAAAGGGCTGGGACCCACGGTGGGAGCGTTGGCCGAGGCGCTGGCCGGGGTGGACCGTCAGGAGAAGATCACTTTCAGCTGCCTGCGGGACGAGGGTCTGGCCGGGGCGCTGAAGGATACCGGCCGGGGGACGCTGCTGGTGTGCGGGACCGAATCGCATGTCTGCGTGACCCAGACCGTGCTGGACGCCCTGGAACTCGGCAAGCGGGTACACGTGGCCGGGGACGCGGTATCCAGCCGGTCGCCGGTGAACAAGCAGATCGCCCTGGAGCGGCTGGCGCGGGCCGGCGCGACAATCACGAGCACGGAGAGCGCCTTGTTCGAACTGTTGGAGCGGGCCGGCACGGAGGAGTTCCGGCTGGTGAGCAAGCTGGTGAAGTGAACAAAAAAATATTTGATTCAGGTCAATCAGTGTCCCTACATTCAATTCAAACC
>JAZDIG010000606.1:0-3387 GCA_043805105.1 Candidatus Glassiibacteriota bacterium
CCGTGACTTCTTCCCTGGAACGCGCGGGCCTGCTCAAGCTGAACGACGCTGAAGTGGCGGTGGTGGCTGGAATCGTGTTCGGTAAAGAGCTTCCAGTGCCGGAGTTTGCCCGCCGGGTGATTCCCGCCTGCGGCCTGAGGGCCTGTCTGGTGACATTGGGTGAAAGAGGGGTCTTCGCCGCGGAGGCCGGGGGAGGGCAGGTCTATGCGCCGGGCTACCGGGTGAAGGTGGTGGACACAGTTGGTTCGGGTGATGCTTTCAGCGCCGGCTTCATCCATTCCTGGCTGGCCGGCGGTTCCCTGGCCGAGGCATGCGATTTCGGCAACCGGCTGGGCGCTCTGGTTGCGGCCACCGCCGGCGCCACCGCCCGGATCACAACGGAAGAAATCGAGCGGATCGGCCAGAGTGGAGAGAGGATTGCCGATCCGGCTTTCGAGGAATCTGATGCCAATTAAAAAGGGCGGGGAAAACTCGCCCTTTAGTTTTGATCTCCCGGGTAATCGCCCTCACACCAGCAGGTATTCCCAATCGCCGCTCAGCACCGAACGCTCCATCGCCTCCAGGGCCGCAATGGGCGGCAGGAGGCTGGCGTGCGTGCGCGGCTCCTGGCCGGTCTGGAACATCTTGACTATGGCTGAATACATGTAGAGCGTGCCGTCCTCATTTTTTACCCGCGGCTCGAGCTTTTTCATGCCGTCCGGCTGAGCGACCCAGGTGTCCCATTGATTGACCGGGATGTAAGTGACGATCAGGCCGCCGGCGTACTGGAACTGGAAGGTGACGTTATCGAGGTTGCGGGTGGCCCGTACCGCCTCGACCTTGTCCCCGAACAACCTGAACATCCGTTCCACCGTGTGGATCCCGTAGAAGAAGATGCCGCCGTATTTGCTTTTGATGTCCGAGGGGCCGGTCAACACCACGCTTTTTACATCCTTCAGTTCGGCGACCTGGACCGCCAGGTCGTCCAAGGCGGGGCCGAAGGCGGCCGAGCTGAGCGAGGTGAGGGGCGTGCCGCGCTTTTCCGCCACCTCGATCAGCATCTGGCCTTCTTTCACCCGGTAGCAGAACGGTTTGTCCACGAAGGTCGGGATCCCCGCCTCGACAAACGGCACCGCCGCCTCCACGTGGTAGCAGGGATGACGGTGGTCGATAATCAGGGCGTCGATCATACCCATCAGCTCTTCCTGGCGCTTTACGATTTTGGGGATCAAACCCTTTTCGGCGGCGTTTTTGGCGAACTCGTCGGTTTCGCCCCAGACCGCCACTATTTCGACCCCGGGAAATTTCTTGTTGCCGTTGAAAGTCCTGCCGATGGCGGCCGTGTGGCTGTTCTCCGCGCCGATAATGCCGACCCGCACCTTCTTGCCGGTGCCCGGATCTGGCGGCGCCAGGTCGGACTGCGCCCGGCCCACGGAGGCGAGCGCCACAGTCGAGAGCGCTCCCACGCCGAGGTTATGGATAAACTGACGGCGCTGTGTCATGGTTCCCTCCCCTTGTTGACTGGCTGGTTACTCGATGAAGTCCCGCGGCTGAAAAGACCGGACAATTGAATTTTAGCCGTACCCGCAACCGATAGCAATAATTTTCACCGGAGATAAAATAAAAACCCCTCCGCCTGAGGCAACCGCCGGCTGCCCGGGTAGAGGGGTTTTTCTCCGAGAAGAGACCCCAGGGAGGATCATTGCACTAATCTCAGAGAGATATATCAGCAGTTGGAAAGCTTTACTGTAGGTGTTCTTTACCACATAACGATACTCGATCATTTTTTATCTATCAAAAAGAATGCCAGAAACTACGGATCGCTTACAATAGCGAATATTCGAACTAAATTACTGTTATCTTGACAATTAGCCGGTGCGAAAGGGAAGCCGTTCAGCGGAAAGATTTAATTCCGGCGGGATTTTATATCAGATTTGAGAAAATATTCGCAAAATCGAGCGGATTGAACGAATCAGGAAGGATGTAAACCTCGGTCAGGAAACCTGGGGGACGGCGCGCCAGCCGTCCCCCAGGTCCGTTAAAAAAAGCATCGGTCACTCGATCACCGGCACCTGTTTCAGCGCCTCTTCGATCAGCTCCTTCGGGTATTCGTAGTCTTCGAGCGACTTTTCGTGGAATTTGTCGTAGGCCGAAAGGTCCAGATGGCCGTGTCCGCTGAAATTGAAGGCGATGCATTTCTCTTGGCGGGTTTCCTTGCACTTGAGCGCTTCCAGGATGACGGCGCGGATGGCGTGGTTGGTTTCAGGCGCCGGGATGATCCCCTCGGTCTGGGCGAACAGCGTGCCGGCCTCGAAACACTCGACCTGGTGCAGGGCCACGGCTTCGATGATCCCCAGGTTCTTGAGGTGGCTCACGATCGGGGCCATGCCGTGGTAGCGCAAGCCGCCGGCGTGGATTCCGGGCGGGACGAATACGTGTCCCAGGGTGTACATCTTCAACAGCGGCGTCATCCGGCCCGTGTCGCCGAAGTCGTAGCGGAAGGGACCCTTGGTCAGGCTGGGGCAGGCCGCCGGTTCGGTGGCGATGATCCGGATGTCCTTGCCGGCCAGCTTGTCCGGCACGAAAGGCAGGGTGAAGCCGGCGAAGTTGCTGCCGCCGCCAGCGCAGCCGATCAGCACGTCCGGCCAGTCGCCGGCCGCCTCGAACTGCTTCCTGGCTTCCAGGCCGATCACGGTCTGGTGGAGCATCACGTGGTTGAGGACGCTGCCGAGGGAGTAGTTGGTATCCTCGTGAGTGGCCGCATCCTCCACCGCCTCGCTGATCGCCATGCCCAGGCTGCCGGTGGTGCCTGGGAAACGCTCGCGGAACATCCGGCCGCTGTTGGTTCTGTCCGACGGGCTTGGGTACACTTCGGCGTTCCAGATGTGCATCAGGGACTTGCGCATCGGTTTTTGTTCGTAGCTCACTTTGACCATGTAGACCGTGCAATCGAGCCCGAACAGGTTGCAGGCGAACGCCAGGGCGCTGCCCCACTGGCCGGCGCCGGTTTCTGTGGAAATCCTGCGCACGCCCGCTTCTTTGTTGTAATAAGCCTGGGCCACGGCGGTGTTGGGCTTGTGGCTGCCGGGAGGGCTCTGGCTTTCGTTCTTGTAATAGATGCGCGCCGGAGTGCCGAGCGCCTTTTCCAGGTTCACCGCCCGGTGCAGGGGGGTGGGCCGCCAGAGCTTGAGCACTTCGTTGACCGGATCGGGAATTTCGATCCAGCGTTCGGTGGACACTTCCTGCAGGATCAGGGCCATGGGGAAGATCGGTGTGAGCGCCTCCGGACCCAACGGCTTGCCGGTGCCCGGGTTCAGCGGGGGAGCCATCGGTTCAGGAAGGTCGGCTACCACATTGTACCAGCTCTGTACCATGTCTTTAGCCGAAAGGTTTATCCGGAAGTCAGTC
>JAZDIG010000607.1:0-6417 GCA_043805105.1 Candidatus Glassiibacteriota bacterium
CAATACCTGTGATTTCTACCCGACCCTGCTCGAACTAACCGGCGCGGCCGTCCCGCACCAGCCGCCGCTCGATGGCGTCAGCCTCACCGCGCTGATCGACGGCCGCATGGATTCGCGTTCCCGGCCCATGGGTTTCTGGGATTTCCCTGGCGGCGGGATCTCCACTCCCAGTCATGAATGGATGCAGGAACTGCTGGCGGCGCAGGCCTCAGGCGACATGCTCGGCGACCTCACCAGACTGCGCCTGGACGCCGCATCGCTCGACAAGCAGTACCCCCAGGACTCTTTCCCCGGCCACGCCGCCTGGCTGGACTGGCCCTGGAAGCTGCACAGAATCCAGGGCGACAGCGAGGTGAAGTTCGAGCTGTACAACCTGGCTCAGGACCCCTTGGAAAGCCGGGACCGGCTGGCGGAGCAGTCTGCACTGGTGGAAAAGATGAAAGCCGGGCAGCACGAATGGCTGGCATCCGTGGTGAGAAGCCTAAACGGCAAGGACTACAATTGACCCGGGCTGTTGGCAGGGACACCGGGGCGCGTGGCGGATGATTTGCTTGAAAGCCTGTAACCAGCGGGCAGGGGCGCAGCCTGCCGCTCTATTGCGGTCCGTGAATAATTTTGGTCTTTGTACCGCCTCAGTACTTTTAGCATGCATAAGTGTTGGTAATACAGGTTTATATTTTCCGAACACTCACCGCAGATTTTATCCAATCAATATTTCCACGGGCACTACGGAGTCCTGCTGCAGCCACTATTGACAGCCGGAATTTTTCATATTAGATTAATCAGGTACTTGAATACCTGAATACATAATTCCGACAGGAAAAGTCAGTATGGTAAAACTTTCAGAAGCCGCATCGCTCGCTCTTCACACCATGGTTCTGCTGGCCGGCCGGCCAAAGCTGCAGGTATCGGCCAGGGAGATTGCCACCGAGCTTGATGTATCGGAGGCGCATCTGTCGAAAGTCCTGCAGAAGCTGGCCCGCGACGGGCTGGTTAATTCGACCCGCGGGCCGAAGGGTGGCTTTGCACTGAGCCGGCGTTATGCGGATATCAGCCTGCTCGACATCTACGAATCGATCGAGGGGCCGCTGCGCGAGAAGCATTGTTTCCGTACCACCAGTGTCTGTAACGGGGACGGCTGTATTTTCGGCGGGCTGCTGGAAGACGTGAACCACCAGGTCAGGGAATACCTGGCCGAAACCAAGCTGCCGGCCCTGGCAGGAAAGATCGGCAGAAGGCGGAATGGGCATCACGAGAAAAATAATCAGGATAGACGAAGAGAAGTGCAACGGGTGCGGTGAATGTGTCGCCGCCTGCGCCGAGGGTGCGATCCGGATAGTGGACGGCAAGGCGAAGCTGGTGAGCGAGACCTATTGCGACGGCCTGGGCGCGTGCCTGGGCGAATGCCCGGTGGAGGCGATCACCATCGAGGAACGCGAGGCCGAACAGTTCGACCAGACGGCGGTCGAGACTCATTTGCAGGGCCTCGAAGAAGAGAAAAACCTCGGCGAGCTGTTCCGGCACGAACTGCCGAAAGCCGCCGGCGGCGATTTCAAGGGCTGCCCGGGTTCGATGACGAGACTGCTGCAGCCGGAGGCCGAAAGCATGGAAGTGGCGGTCCAGGACGACCCCGCGCCGGTACCTTCCCAGCTTCGCAATTGGCCGGTACAGCTGGCACTCGCGCCCGTGGCGGCTCCCTATTTCGCCGGGGCGAAACTGTTGGTCAGCGCCGACTGCGTGGCATTCGCGCACGGCGGCTTCCACCGCGAATACCTGCGGGGCCGCACCGTGCTGATCGCCTGCCCCAAGCTGGACGATACCGGAAGCTACCTGGAGAAATTGACCCGGATTATCCACGATAACCATATCACCGGGATCGAAATGCTGTTCATGGAGGTGCCGTGCTGTTTCGGGCTGGCCGGACTGGTCCGGGAGGCAGCGGCAGCCAGCGGCAAGGGCCTGCCGGTGACTTGCGTAAGGATCGGTATCAGCGGGGAAGAGCAGCAGCGTGTCACGGAATAATGCCGAAATTGAAAAGAAGGGCCGGGCAATGGTCATGACCGATAACGAGAGGAAAAAGGAAAAAGAATTCGCCACCCTGAAACGCTTCGTGGAAGTCTATTGCAACAATCACCACGGCACCACGGACGACCAGGTGTGCGATGAATGCGCCGAACTATTGGAATACGGCCGTCAGCGGCTGGAAAATTGCCCTTACGACCCCAAGCCCAAGTGCAAGGACTGCCCGACCCATTGCTACCGGCCCAAGTACCGGGAGAAGGTGAAAGAGATCATGCGCTTTTCCGGGATGTACTTTGTCAAGCGGGGCCGGGTGGACTGGCTGGTGAAATATTTCGCCCAGTGAATGGGCGGCCGGCGCGAGCCGGATAAGGATGATCGAAGAAGCGCCGGCGCGAAAGCCGGGAAGAATAAAGTAATCGAGTCACTTCAGAGAGTGATTGGAGGATAGATGAGTAAGGGACAGATCCTGGATCTAGATCCCCAGAAGAGCTACAAGGAAAAATGGGGCTGGAGCGATCCGGAAACCTACGTGTTCAAGCCCAAAAGGGGCCTGAGCAAGGAGGTCGTGGAAGAGATCTCCTGGATGAAGCAGGAGCCGGAATGGATGCGCAATTTCAGGCTCAAGGCCTTCGCGCGTTTCATCCACAAGCCGATGCCGACCTGGGGCGCGGACCTGTCCGGGATAGACTTCCAGAACATGTACTACTTTCTGCGCGCCACGGACAAGAACAGCCGCAGCTGGGAGGAAGTGCCGGAGTCGATCAAGAACACCTTCGACCGGCTGGGGATCCCCGAGGCCGAGCGCAAGTACCTGTCCGGCGTGAGCGCCCAGTACGAAAGCGAAGTGGTGTACCACAAGGTCCAGGAAGACCTCCAGAAGAAGGGCGTGATCTTCTTGGACATGGATTCGGGGCTGCGCGAACACCCGGAGATCGTGCGGAAGCATTTCGGCACGGTGATTCCGCCCGGCGACAACAAGCTGGCCGCGCTCAACAGTGCGGTCTGGTCCGGAGGGTCGTTCATCTACGTGCCGCCGGGAGTCAGGGTGGACCTGCCGCTGCAGGCTTATTTCCGGATCAACCGCGAGAACATGGGCCAGTTCGAGCGCACGCTGATTATCGCCGACCAGGGCAGCTACGTGCATTACGTCGAGGGCTGCACCGCGCCGGTCTACTCCTCGGATTCGCTGCATTCGGCGGTGGTGGAGCTGATCGCCCTGCCCCACGCGCGGATCCGCTACACGACCATCCAGAACTGGTCGAATAACGTCTACAACCTGGTGACCAAGCGGGCGGTGGCTCACGAAAACGCGGTGGTCGAGTGGGTGGACGGCAACCTGGGTTCCAAGGTTACCATGAAATACCCCTCGGTGATCCTCACCGGCCGCAAGGCCCACGGCGAAGTGCTCAGCCTGGCTATGGCCGGCGAGGGCCAGCACCAGGATACCGGGGCCAAGATGATCCACGCCGCGCCCGAAACCACCTCCATGATTATCTCCAAGTCGATCAGCAAGGATTCGGGCCGCACTTCATACCGCGGCCTGGTCAAGGTGCTGCCCGGCGCTACCGGCTGCAAGGCCAACGTCCGCTGCGACGCGCTGTTGATCAACGAACAGTCCCGCAGCGACACCTATCCGTACATGAACATCGCGGAGGAGGACGTGGAGATCGGGCACGAAGCGACGGTGGCCAGGATCGGCGACGAGCAGCTTTTCTACCTGATGAGCCGCGGGCTGAGCGCGGAGCAGGCGGCGGCGATGATCGTGCGCGGCTTCGTCGAGCCGATCACCAGGCAGTTGCCGATGGAGTACGCGGTGGAGCTCAACCGCCTGATCGAGCTCCAGATGGAAGGCTCGGTTGGATGATACGGAACTTCAGGTAATGTTACATAACGTTTAATTATTTAAACAGATACGGAACCATGTTAATGTCAGCTACGAGTTTATCCAGCGACAGGCTGGAAACAGCCGCCCGGTCCAGCCCGGAGTGGCTGGCCGAACTGAGGCGCCTGGCCTGGGAACGCCACAACCTGCTCGAATTCCCCAAAAGCAGTGAAGAGCACTGGCGCTATACCGACCTGTCGCTCTTGGATCTGAGCCAGTACGAAATCCCTGAGCAGTCGGAAGCCGGCCCGGCGGTCGAAAGCCTGCCGGCCAAGGCCACCGGCGCTCTGGAGCTGGCCGGGACTGGTTCGGCGGGCAGGCTGATTCACGTGGACGGGACATCTTTTTCCGGTTCGCTGAGCCGGCAGGCCCGGGAGGCGGGAGTGATTCTCACCGACCTGGAGCGGGCCGCGGTCGACCACGAAAAACTCCTGCGCGAACGCCTGGGCCGGCTGGTGGGGCCGACGGACGTGTTCAGCGCGTTCAACCTGGCTTTACACCGCGGCGGCACTTTTCTTTACGTGCCGGCCGGAGTCGAGCTGACCGCCCCTCTTCAGTCCCTGCACTGGCTCACGGCCCAGGGCGCGCTCATTCAGCCGAGGACGGTGGTGGTGGTCGAGCGCGGGGCGAAAGTGGTGTTCAACGACATTTACGCATCTGACGCAGTGGAAAAGCCCACGCTGGTCAACCCGGTGACCGAAGTCTTCATAGCCGAGGAGGCGCAGGTGGGCTGGGTCACCTGGCAGGACTGGGGCGAGGGAGTCAGGCATCTGGCCCGGGTAAAAGCGACATTGGCGCGCAACGCCAAACTCAACACCCTGCTGGTCACCCTGGGCGGAGACTTTTCCCGCACCTGGAAGGAGTGTCTGCTGGCTGGCGAGGGGGCCGAAAGTATCATGCTGGGCCTCTATTTCAGCCACCGGAACCAGCATTTCGAGCACTGGACGCTCCAGGACCATGCCGCCGCCCACACCAAAAGCGACCTGCTCTACAAGGGCGCCCTGGCAGACACCAGCCGCACGGTCTACTACGGCACGATCAAGGTGCGGCCCCAGGCCCGTCAGACCGATGCCTACCAGGCCAACCGCAATCTGACGCTTTCACCCAGGGCCAAGGCGGACACCAACCCGCAGCTCGAGATCGAAAACAACGACGTGCGCTGCACCCACGGTGCCACCGTCGGCCGGGTGGACGGGGAGCACCTGTTCTACCTGATGAGCCGCGGGATGAAACGCGAGGCTGCGGAGAAGCTCCTGATCTACGGCTTTTTCAACGAGGTGCTCGAACGGGTCCAATGGTCCGGCATGCACGACATTCTGGCCGATTCGATCCTGAATAAGCTGGAGGGCGGAAAATGAGCTTCGTGCGGGCGGCGGCGGAAGGGGAGGTGGCGCGAGGGACGGCCTTGCGGGTGGTTATCGCGGGCCGGCCGGTGGCAGTGGTCAGAACCGCAGAGGGCCGGCTGTTCGCGGTCGATGACACCTGCACCCACGAGGAGGCGAGCCTGAGCGGGGGTTTCGTGGAGGGCAATACGATCGAGTGCCCGCATCACGGCGCCACTTTCGATCTCGAAACCGGCCGGGCGCTCACCCTGCCGGCCACCAGCGGCTTGAGGACCTATGAAGTCAAGGTTGAAAAAGGTGAAATTCTGATTAACTTTATAGAATAAGTTATGGAGTGAAAATGAGCGAACCGATTCTCGTTCTCGATAACCTGAGAGCCAACGTGGAAGGCAAGGAGATCCTCAAGGGGGTCTCCCTCGAAGTGCCGAGCGGCCAGGTGCACGCCCTGATGGGACCCAACGGCAGCGGCAAGTCCACCCTGGCCAACCTGCTGATGGGCCACCCGGCGTACGAGCTGACCGGGGGGCAGATCATGTTCAAGGGGCGGGACGTGACCGGTCTCGGGCCGGACGAGCGCAGCCGGCTGGGCATGTTCCTCGCCTTCCAGTACCCGGTGGAGATAGCGGGCGTGTCGATGATGAACTTTTTGCGCCAGGCGGTCAACGCCCGCCGCAGCCAGGAAATCAAGCCTCGGGAATTCCTCAAGCTGGTCCAGGAAAAACTCGAAATGCTGGGTATGGACCAGTCGTTCACCAAGCGGAACCTGAACGAGGGTTTCTCCGGCGGTGAAAAGAAGCGTAACGAAGTCCTGCAGATGGCGCTTTTGCAGCCCGAGCTGGCGATCCTGGACGAAACCGACAGCGGCCTCGACATCGACGCCGTGCGGATAGTGGCCCAAGCGGTCAACGCCATGCGCGGGCCGGACATCAGCTTTCTGGTGATCACGCACTACATGCGTATCCTCAACTACCTGGACCCGGACGTGGTACACATCATGTTCGACGGCCGGGTCGTGAAATCCGGCGGACCCGAGTTGGCCCACGAGCTGGAGGAGAAGGGCTACAACTCGATCCGTGAGCAGTTCGGCGAAGTGAAGGAAGAAACCACGGAGGAAGCGACGGCACGATGAGCGCACCGGCGACAGTCCATAAGCTGCAGGCTCCGGCTGCG
>JAZDIG010000608.1:0-2088 GCA_043805105.1 Candidatus Glassiibacteriota bacterium
GACCGTTTCCAGTTCATGATCGAAACCCAGATCCGGCAGCTCGGCTTCCGCCTGGAGGACGTCCGCTGGGTGCTGCTGACCCACATGCACTGGGACCACAGCCAGAGCGCGGCGAAATGGGAGAGCCGGGGTGTGCCGGTCCATATCCACGAGGCGGACCGGGGCTACATTACCGGTGAGATCGATGCACAGAGCCCCATCGAGTTCACGCCGGTGAAAAAGCCGGTTACGTTCACTGACGGCCAGAAGCTCGTTTTCGGCAAACTCGAGCTGGAAGTAATCCACACTTCCGGCCACACGCCGGGATCGGCCTGCTTCAACCTGGTCTGGCACGGCACGCCGGCCCTTATTTCCGGGGACGTCGTGCTGGATTTCGGCCGCCACGCCTGGATGGGCGCCAGCTACTGCAACTGGGACCAGTACCTGGCCGGCCTCTGGAAGCTGTACAACCACCCGGACCGCGTCAAATGGCAAACCCTTCTGCCCGGTCACGGCACCGTGGACCTGGAGGGCGCGCCGGACAGCCTCTGGAAGGTAATGCAGGTCACCAGTTACATCATGACTCAGCGCCGCGCCGGCAGCAGCCTCGACTGGATCGATCCCTATCATCTTTACTGGCAGCTCAAGCAGGAGGGCCAGCTCGAACCCGAAGTGCTGAAAAGCTGAACCCACAGGAAAGGCAAATGGCCGGAAGCCAGCGCATAATCGACGCTCATACCCACGTCCTGCCGCAGTGGGCCGGACTGGCCGTGCGGGTGATGGACAGTGCCGGGATCGAAACCAGCGTAAGCCTGGGCTGGCAGGATGCCTGGGGCGGGACTCTGAAGGAGACCCTGAAAGTTTTCAGCCGCTACCCGGGCCGTTTCCTCCAGCTTTGCAACCTGAACTGGCAGGGGATAGACGATCCGGGCTGGGGAGCCCGCGAAGCGGATTCAGTGGAGGCGGCGGTGGAGATGGGCGCCGGCGGGCTGAAAATATTCAAGGATCTGGGCCTGGAGGTGAAGACCGCGGACGGCGAGTTCCTGCGGGTGGACGACCGGCGGCTGGACCCGGTGTTCGAGCGGGCGGGAAGCCTGGGAGTGCCGGTCCTGATCCACAGCGCGGACCCGGTCTGGTTCTGGCGGCCCCTGAACGAGGACAATTTCTGGAAGGGTGTACTCCAGGGCGGCTACGAACACTGGATGTACTACCGCCGCAAGTTCCCGTGCCGGGAAGAACTGTTGGGCGAGCGGGACAACCTGATAGCCCGCCACCGGAATACCGTATTCATCGCCCCGCACCTGGCGAGCCTGGCCGATGATCCGCTCACGTTCGAGGAAACCCTCGATGCCCACCCGAACCTCTACGCAGATTTTTCGGCCCGTCTGCCGACGATGGTCCGATCGCCCAAGCGCCGGGAAATCTGGCGGGAAATCCTCCTGAACCATCCCGACCGGATCCTGTTCGGCACCGACCTGATCTACCTGGACCGGGACGTGGCGACCGGCATCCAGAGCCAGAGCTTCCAGAAGCCGGAGGACCTTGACCGCAGGCCGGAGCCGGCCCAAGAGAGCTACGAACGGACATCGGTGGAGTACGTCCGCGCGCACGTGGAGTTCCTGGCCAGCGACCGGGTGCAGGAGAAAGCGCCGTTCCGCAGGCGGGAGGGTACGTTCCGGCTGGCCGGCCTGGGCCTGCCGGAGGAAGTGGTGCGGAAAATCTGCTGGGACACCCCGAGAAAGGTTTACAAATTAACAATTTAAAAAGGTAAAATATTATGCCTAATCTTGAAGATTATTTTAAAGTATGCATTGACTGTAGGCCAGTGCCAATGAATGACGGGAGAGATGGATACGTCGTAAAATGCGATAAATGTGGAGAATTTGAAGTTGTTGGTTCGTTTCTTATTTCGAGCAGAGATGTGATGGATAAGCAAATATTATCTTTAATGTTAAAACGGTTTTATGTCCTTAATGGGCGAAGATTTGGTTTAGACGAAAAGTCATTTGAAGAGTTAATGAGTGATTTTAAAAATCATACCAATAAAGATAAGGTAAATTATTTAATTAAATACATTGGAGATAATACACAAGCAGGCGACTATTTTAC
>JAZDIG010000609.1:0-4047 GCA_043805105.1 Candidatus Glassiibacteriota bacterium
TTTGAAGTGAACGCGGTGCCTGGAGCGCCGGTAGTCTTCTATCTGGAGGCCGGCGGGGCCGGCCTCCGCCCCGCCACGGACGGCTTCGTGTCCACCGCCGGCGGCGGGTTGACCGTGATTTCGGGAACGTTGCCGGAAGACAGGAAAGTCGTGTTATTGAAAAATTAATCGGCACGGAATCTATTATTCAAACCGGGAGGAGCGGATCGATGGAAAAAACAGGCGGTAACAGGAAAGTTTCGAGGCGGGAGTTTCTCCGGCAGGGTTCGGGAGCGGCGGTCGCCGCGGCCGGCCTGGCCTCCCTTGGCGCTCCGGCAATCCTCAGCGGGCAGAACCTCAACAGCAAGGCCACGGTGGGCGTGATCGGCACCGGCAGCCGCGGCTGCTATATGCTCCGGCTGATCGCCGGGGGAACCGCTGCCGTGGTCACGGACGTCTGCGACATCTATCCCCCCCACCTGCAGGAGGGAGTGAAGGACTCCGGCAACGCCAAGGTGCGCTCACACGAGCAGTGGCAGAAGATCATCGAGCAGAAGGATGTGGACGTCGTACTGGTTTCGCCGCCGCTATTTCTACACGTCCCTTGCAGCGTGGCCGCCCTGGATGCAGGCAAGCACGTTTACAGCGAAAAAAGCATGGGGCTCAACATGCAGCACCTCAGCCAGATCAGGGACGCCGTCGGGCGGCATCCCGATCTGGTCTACCTGGTGGGTTTCCAGAGCCGGGTGATGGAGTCGTTCGACCAGGCCAAACAGCTCGTGAAGGCCGGCGCCTTCGGCAAAATAACCCAATTCTACCTCCATTACGACCGGAACATCACCTGGCGCAAGGAGATAGACGATCCCAAGTGGGAAAGAGTGCTCAACTGGCGGATGTACCGCGAGTACTGCGGGGGGATCCTGACCGAGCTGCTGACCCACGATATCGACATGGTGCTCGACATCCTGGGCACCTCGCCGGTACGGGCCGCCTGCGAAGGCAAGATCATGGTCTACAACGACGGGCGGGAGCACCACGACAGCCTCATGGGCTACCTGGAGATGGAGGACGGCGTTCTCGGCCTGGCCAGCGGCCACTTGTCGAACTCCCGCTGGGGAAGCTGTTGGGCGATCCACGGTACGCACGGCACGATCGATTTCACCGGCAGCGCGATCCAGTGTTACTGGGAAAAATCCACCCGCCACCTGCAGCAGATCGGCGTCAAGCACACTTTCACCGCCATCAAGCTGGGCCAGTCGCTCAACATCAGCGATGCGCCGGTCGCCGGGCCGGACAAGGTGATCGATTTCCGCAACAGCAGCACTGAAGACGGCTCGAAGAAGGCGCTCGAGCATTTCTTCGAATGCGTGCGCGACCACAAGAAGCCGATAATGGACCACGACAGCGCCCGGCGGACTTCAACCGCCGCCCTGATGCTCTACCAGTCCACGCTCGACGGCGGCAGGCAGGTCACCCGCGAAGAGATAGAGGCGATGGGCTGACCGAGACGCAGCCGGATAAACGACCGATGATAATAGAAAGGCCCCTCCCCCGTTTGGGGGAGGGGCCTTTCGCTTGCGGCTTGAAAGCTTCGAGAGCTTTAGAAGCCGAAGGTCAGGGTGAAGAAGTTGTCGGCGGTCAGCCGGCCTTTGTTCTTGTAGGCGTAGCTGAATTCGACGTTACGGCTGCCGAACACACGCTTGAAGCCGCCGCCGAAACTGAGGCCGCGCAGGGTGGGATCATCACCCAGGTAGTTGTAGCCGAACGAGTCCGCGCCTTGCGTATACTCGTCCGTCTGAATCTGCCAGCCGCCGCGCAACGAGGCGCTGATCACCGGGTTGAAGTTGTAGGTAAGTTCGGTTCCCGTCGCATAGCTGAGCGGGATGTTGTTGTTACGCCACAACTCGGCCGAGGCGATCCAGTTCGCGCTCTCGCTGGTGAACAGGCTGTAGGCCAGGGCGATCTTCACCGTGGTCGGCAGGCGGTAAGTATGCGTCCGGAGATAGAGCTCGCGGGAGCCCCGGCGGCTGAACCCGTAAGGGTCGCCGGAGAAGTCACTATACGTGCCGGGGAAGTTGCCGCCGCGATCTTCCGGACCCACCTGCTTCAACAGGTTCGAGCCTGACATCGCGATGTTGGTGCCGAGGTTCTGGATCGCGAAAGCGAACCGGAGCTCGCGGTTAACTAACTCCGTGTGATAGATAGCGCCGGCATCCATCGCGAAGGCGCTGCCACCCACGTTGTTGTAGACGTCCTCATGGACATACTTGAGGTTCAGGCCGGCAACGAAACGGTCGGACAGGTTGTAGGCAACCGAGCCGCCCATCTGGAAGTCGTAGGCGTTGAAGAAGCTGCCTGTTCCATCCGGCGAATTCACCGTCGTGATTTCCATGTCCGGAATGTCCAGGTAACCGAAAAATCCGCCCACTACTATGTTGCCGTCCCCGATCGGGAAGGCTACACCGCCGTAATTGTAGGTCAGGTCCAGCGTGTAGTCCACCACAGTCAGCATTACCTCGCGCTGCTGCAGGAAGCCCAGACCGGCCGGGTTCCACCAGATCGACGAGATGTCGTCGGCCACGGCGCTGAACGAGCTGCCCATGCCGATCGCTCTGGCGCCGACCGGTATCGTCAGGAACTCGGCCGCCCTCACGCCAACGAAAGAGGCGTCGGGGTTACGGCCCTGTTCCAGGTACTTATCCAGACCCGTGTAATCCTGGCGCGGCACGCCCTGGGAGTACAGACTCACAGTGACGAACGTCAGGAGTACGCAGGCGGTCCTAAATGCGCGAATTGCGCTTTTCTTCAACATATGATAACCTCCGTATCTTCTACGAGGAAAGGGTCCTTGACCGATTAAGTTCAACTTATCCATGGTTCCCTCAATTGATAATGTAGAACTTGCCGGAGAAGGTCTCGCCCCGCTGGTCCGTCACGTGGAAGAAGTACAGTCCGCTGGCAACGGTCTGGCCCCAGCGGTTCCTCAGGTTCCACGGCTCGGTTCCGCCATGGTTGTCGTAACCTGAGTACTGCGCCGGTGCGCTGGTGACCGAGGTCAGACGGTCCCAATCGGTGTAATTGCCCCAACCTTCGCGGTTGGCGCCGATATGGTTGAGCACGTTGACCAGGTTGCCGCCCAGCGTGTAAATCCGGATCGTGCAGCGGTCGGGCAGGTTGACGAAGTCGATCCGGCGGTTGTTGACCGACAGATCGAGGAACGATGAAGCCATGTACGGATTGGGTACGACCTTGATCCTGCTCAGATCGGCATCCGCTGCGTTCATGGTCATGCCCTTGATATTAAACTCCCACTTGTCGCCCGGATTGATAATGTCCGGATTCTGCGTGAAAGTGGTCCCGCTCCAGGCGCCGAACGCCGTCCTCAGTTTCATCACCGTGCCGTTGGTCGGCATAACCTTCTGGACCATCGTGAAGACGAGGAACTGGCCGTTGACGAACAGCGTGAAGGGAGAGGTGTTCGTCGCCGACAGGGTCTGCACCATCAGGGTCGTGCGCGAGGACTGTGGAGTCTCCACGTTGTTTGAACCGCCCCCGCCCAAGGTGCCCCAGGCCCGTCCCCACTCGGTGCTGAAGGTCTGCGCCGCCACTCCGGGCGGAATGAAACCCCAGCCGCCGGCGTCGATGTACGGGCTGAACGGGACCGTGGCGCCGTGCGTCTTATCCACTACGGCCACGGTCACGCTGCCGCCGGAATTCTGCCAGGTTATCTCGTAGCCGCCGGTGCGCA
Source organism: Candidatus Glassiibacteriota bacterium (assembly GCA_043805105.1). Lineage (GTDB taxonomy): Bacteria > Gemmatimonadota > Glassbacteria > GWA2-58-10 > GWA2-58-10 > JAZDIG01. The sequence goes on from JAZDIG010000609.1 coordinate 3,728, forward strand.
GCAGGCCCTGGTAAATGCCAGTGCCGTTGTATGTCCTGGTGCCGGCAGCGTTCCAGTTGCCCCGGTTGTTATTGATGCTGAGGGAATCGGTATAACCGCCAGCATCGATCTGCGTCCAGACGTTGCCCTGGCGCTTGCCCTGGAACGTAGCCGACACGTTCCAGGTCACGCCTTCGCTCGACATGCCGCCGTGGTAGGCGACAGCGCTGTTATGGCCGCCCCGGACATGGATGAAAGGCCCGGAGTTGTCGAGGACTGTGCCCGAGGAGTTGGCCAGCACCACTAAACGCCGGCCGGTCCGGTTGCCGTTGGGCAGCAGG
>JAZDIG010000610.1:0-3296 GCA_043805105.1 Candidatus Glassiibacteriota bacterium
CCGGGGCTTGAAAGCCGAGGCGGATTCGAATCGGTAGGTCAATTCGCCGTAGCCGGCGCATTCCAGATGCGCATAGGGAGTGGTGAAATCCCAGAAATTGATCTCGCGGTTGTAAAAGAGCTTCAAATCTTTCCGGTCGAAATCCCCGCTGTAGCTGTCGAGCACTTGGCCGGCGGGGGACAGGATACGGATTTTCAGCGTGTAAATGCCGTCCGGGATGTCGTAAGGCAGGCAGAAGCCGAGGTTGCCGGCAGGCTGGTCGAACAGCCAGGTGGTATCCACCGAAACCACCGCCCCGGCGTGTTCCAGGACCCCGGCGGCTGCGCTTTTCTGGACCGCGGCAAAGGGCCGGGAGGTCCGGAAGGCGAAAATCATGATCTTACGCATGAGCAGGCTGTCGGTGACTACCGCCCGGTCGCGCAGGTGGTGGGAGACTATGGAAATCTCCGCCAGGGCCGGCACTGAGACGGCAGTCAGCAACAGGACGGCTAGGGTGGCGCCCAGCAGTTGCAGCCCGGTGCGGCGCCCCTGCCGGGAACGATGGTGTCTGGTTTGAACTTCGGTCTTCATACCGGACGGCATGGAACCCTCTCGCTTGAGCCGAAACCTCATAATCGAATTTCAGGCTGCCGAATGACCCCTGCCACGGGGAAAATAGCGGCTTTGAAAACGAGCGCCGGCCCTGGGTCCGTCAACCATTCAACAGGTCACGTGGAAAAGGCCGATCGTTTTGCCGGCCGATTCGTTCCAGGCCTTGATCGAGGCGGGCGTCCGGTGGATTTCGACCGCGCATTTCCTGTGTTTCAGGAATTCGTCGGCTTCCGTGCTCAGCCGCAGCGCTCCGTACTGGCCGCAGCCCACGACCAGCTTCTCGCAGCCCTTTTCGTAGATTTTTTCGATTTCAGCCGCGGAAACGACATGCGAGGTCCCGTGGACCGCCTTGGACAATTTTTTCTTCCGCTTTTTCACCTTGCCGTTCAGCCGGATGACCACGTCGTGCTCGTAGCGCTTGCCCTCGATGGTGATCGAGCCGAAATCGGATCCGTCTATTTCCGGTTTCATGACAGTCTCCTCACTGATTGAGAGATGCCTTGCCGAAATCCGCTCCAGATTAATTTACTTCAGGACGGCTACTAAGTAAATTGTGACTATCAATTTCCTCACGCCCGGAATGAATCGATCCGACCCTGCGGTCGCATCACGTATAGCATTCCGGCGCCCCTGTCCGCCTGCGGCTGGAACCTCAAAAGCACTAAGGAGATTCGACCTTGATTACCCGGCATTCACTTTTCACCGCGCTCATTTTGCTGCTGCTGGCGGCCGGCGGATTGCCGGCGGCCGAAATAATCCCGGCCCTGGGTGAAATCAAGCAGGACCGGCCCCGGCTCCTGATCCGGCCGGCCGAAACACCCCTTGCGGTGAGCCTCGGCCAGCTGCGCAGCCAGACCAGCCACAGCGAATACGAAGCGATGCTTGCCAAGCTCAGGCAAGAGCGGAACGCCGCCTGCCAGGCCCTGATCTGGCAGATGACCGGAGACAGCAGCGCGGCCGATACCGCCGTGGCCATGCTCAAGCGCTACCGGTACGCGCCCGCCGGCGATACGTTCGACGTTTTCGGCACTTTGTTCGAGTACGGCCTGGCCTACGACTGGGTCCACGACTACCCGCGTTTCAGCACCATGGACCGCGGCCTGGTCCGCTACTACCTCAACCAGTTCGCCCGCACGGACGGTCTCCGATACAGCGGCGACCACATTTTCCACAACTACATCTGGATGTCGGCCTGCGGTACGACGCTCTGGGCCCTGGCCGTGGCCGGGGAGGATACACAGTCGGATTCCCTGTTCAACGACGTGCGGGCCTGGCTCAACGACCGGCTCTACCCCGGCATGGAGTACCTGGACGGCCTGCCTTCCGAAAGCCTCGGCTACTGGTCGCTGTACGATTTCACCAGCGCGGCCTGGACCGTCCTGGCAGCGCAGAGCGCTTCCGAACAGGACCTGGTGGGCCGGATCGCCGGCCAGCACGGCGACTGGCTGCGCCGCCACTACCTGAACGAGATCCACAGCGTGCTGCCCGACATGCGTTTCATCCCCTGGGGGGACGTGATCGGCGGGCCCAACGGCAGTGTGACCCACGAAATGGCGGGAGTGCTGGATGCGCTGGCCTGGGCCTATTCATCCGGGCCGGGGGTCTATTTCAGTAATTGGCTGGCCGGCAAGCGGGGCACCGCCCGTTTCTACGGCTGGACCGCGCCGTTTTACATGATCTACACCAAGCACCTCACCACGCCGCCTGAAACGCCCCCGCTCAGCTACCTCGCCGGCGGAGGAACCCAGGGCGGGCATTTTATCGCGCGGAGCGGCTGGGACGCCGGAGCCACGGTTGTGTCATTCGGGATCAAGGACCACTACGGCGACCACAACCACTACGACCAGGGCGGATTCACGGTCTACCGTAACGGCCTGCTGGCGACCGACCCGACAGTCTACAACCAGGTCAACGGCCCGCAGCAGCCCAGCGGCGTCCACAGCACGCTGGTCATTAACGGGGCAGGCCAGGACAGTACCCGCCACGGCCAGAGCCACGGCACGCTCGAAAGCTTCCTGGCCAACCTCCACACCGGTCAGCGGCTCGACACCGGCGACTTCCTGTCCTACACCGAGGGCGGGGAATGGGCCGCGGCGGCCGGCCAGTACGCCCAGGCCTACAAGCCGGGCCTGGTCGAAAGCTGCGTCCGGCAGGTGCTCTTTATCCGGCCGGGCACCCTGGTGGTGGTCGACCAGCTAACAGCTCCAGCCGCCAGTTCTCTGGGGCAGGTGGAATGGCTGCTTCAGCTATCCGGCCAGCCGCAGGCCAACGGGTCGGTAGTTACCCTCACCAATGCCAAGAGCTGGCTGCGCTGCGCGCCGCTGGCCGGTGAACAGGTCATCCCGGTTGTGCAGACTACTTCGGTCAACACCTGGCGCACGCGCTACCGCTACAGCGCTTCAAACGGACTGGTCCTGGTCCACCGGCTCGATACCGGCGACGGCGATCTGCCGGACAGCCTGCCGGCGATGGAAGTCGCGGTATCGGACAGTGCGGTCGAGCTTTCCGCCGGCCGCTGGACCTACACTTTCTCCCGTAGCGGCGATTATAAAGTCACGGCCCGCCGGCAGAACCCGGGCGATGTCGACGGGGATGGCCGGGTGAATGTTTTCGACCTGCTGGCACTCCTTAAACAGCTCGCCAGCCGGGACGCAAAGAACGAATACGGCGATGTGGACGGCAACGGCCGGGTGGACATCTTCGAC
>JAZDIG010000611.1:0-6955 GCA_043805105.1 Candidatus Glassiibacteriota bacterium
GTGCTCGATGACATCCACCAGGTGTCCGGCCACGGTGTAGATCCGGATGGTGCAGACTCCGGGCAGGTTGACAAACCTCAGATTGATATCAGTCGTAGTCAAATCCAGCGGACTGGAGGCGATGTAAGGATTCGGCACGACCTTGATCCGTTTCAGGTCTCTGGCCGCCAGGTCCACCGTCTCCGGAGTGAGTGCGATCGCCCACTTGTTGCCTGCCACCGGACGGCGATGGGCGTATTCCGCCGGCCCCGGGAATGCGGTGCCGCCCCGGTACGGATTCTGCGCCGCGCTCGGATGCCAGCGCATGCGGATCTTCCAGGTGTCGCCGGCTGCCGGCGGACGAGTGATTCCGTTGATCTTGTAAATGACGCCGCAGACGTAGAGGTCGAGGTCCTGGGTGCCGGTCAGGTCGGCGACATGATCGCCGATCTCATCAGCCACTTCCCCAGTTTCTTCATCGATAAGCTGGTGGCCCGCCACGTCATAGTCTGAAGGCTTAATCGCCTGGCTGAGCTTGTTCACCAGGAATAGATTGCGGCGGATGCCGTCATCGGTCGCATACGGCTGCGTGCTGCCATCGGCTAAGGTCATTTCCGTGGCAATAAGATCCTCACCAGGATCAGCGGTTCCCCAGAAGACGTCGAACGTGTTGTGCGCAGTCTGATGGTCGATCATGATGTCCAGTGGAGTCTTGTCCTTAGGCACGAAGCCCCAGCCGTCGTTGGGAAGCTGGTTGAAGCGCACCGGGACCTTATTGGACAAATCAGTTGCTTGTATCGTGAGATCGCTGCCGTCGGCCACCCATTTCAGCTCGATGTCCGCGACCCGCACGCCCGCGACGATATGGCCGACTTGGAAGGGATCGCTGGCTATGGTGGGCATGACGTCCGCATCGCTCAAGCCGTAGGCGCCCGAATAATTTCCCCAACCATACAGCCACCAGAAGTATTGGGTCATGTGCGTGCGCTGCCTTGGCTGGGCTATATTATCGTACTGGATGTTTCCGGAAACCTGAATGGGTTCGATCACCAGCCCGTTCCAGTTGTCAGCGAATACGGTGAAATCGATGCTGGCGATTGTCTCTCCGGTCGCCGACTTGATCGGCAGCGAGCCTTCCAGTTCGACTGAACCGCCAAAGGGGTCCCAGAGAGGCATGCTGCCCAGCTTGGTAGCGCCCATTACCCGGCCGGCGCCGTCCTCGGCGTGCAGATGCACCTCGAACTGGGCATCATGGTAAATACCCAGGCTCGCATCGAAATCGTCGAAAATATTGGTCACTGAATCGACCATAAGAGTCAGCCCGGTCGGCAGCACCGAGGCGTCGCCGTTGGCGATGGTGACGTTGGTGATCACCAGGCCGTCGGACGCCGGCTGAGGCGTCGTGCCATCTATCAAGCCGTTCGCGCCAAGGTTGATTGTCACCGGGTCGCCCACCGGGCTGTCGTCGGGATATTCCTGGGTAATGTCGCCCACGCTGGGCGGGAAATAGCCGTTGGCCGAGGTGCGCGGGACACCCTCGCGCTGGTTCCGGCCGGTCTGGTCGAGGCTGATGAACTGAAGGCCGCTCTCCAGCGATTCCTGGCCGGTATTGGACGGCTGGTAATCGAAGGCGGTCACGGAATAGTAATACTTGATCCCGTTGATCAGGCCCTCGCGGTTGGAGAGGCCCTGGCCGCGGTCGACGAAGATGTAGCGCAGGCCCGCGTCTTTCACGTTGTCATCGACGCCGAAGCCCACTTCGAACGGATCGAAAGTCGTGTCGCTGAAATCGGGCACACCGTCGCCGTTCACGTCCACGCCCTGCTGAATTAGGTAAGAAGCGCTGGTCGAAGAAATACCATCGGCCTTGTCATACTGGCCCACCAGACGGGCGTCCCCGGGATTGGTGGTCAGCGACCGGTAGACCCGGTAGCCCTGGAAGTCGTACTCCAGGTAATCCGGATTGTAAGTCGCGGCCGGAGTGCCGTCCGGGTTGGTCGCTACCTGGCTCACCGGGTAAAACGGGTCCGAAGTTTTTTCGGGCAGGTCGTCCCAGGTCACGATAATCACCCCGTCCCGTTCGACCAGTTGCATGTTGGGCCCTACCGGCGGGGCCGGGAGGTTGAAATCAGTATCGAACGTGGTCTGCACGGTCTGCGCCAGGCCCACCAGGTTTACCAGCTCGCCGGAGAGCGTGATGTCGTCCGGGTCGGCAGGGCTGCGCAGCGGCTCGGCCAGCAGGTAACCCACCTCCACCTTCTGGAACGAGCCATCGGCCGGCAGATCGAACGGGCCGGTCAATAAACGGGCGCGCAGATCGTCCTGGAAGTCGCTGATAATCAGATCGGCGTCCGGGTCCCATTGCGGCTCGGTGACTTCACCGGGAGCGTTGACCATGATCCGGTAGGCTTCCTTGTCGGTGTTCGGGTCTTCACGCGGGCCGCCGCGGTTGGTGGTGATGGTGAAGCCGGAGAGTCCGATCCGGTTCGCTTCGCCGGCTTCGTCCACCTGGCCGTTGTCGTTGTTGTCGACGCCATCGTTCGGCCGCCCCACCTGGGTGGGGCTGTCCAGGAACTTGATACCGAGGAAACCAACCGGGTTGACGAAGTTGGCCTCGCCGAAATCGCTGTCCCACATGATAGACATATTGTACAAAGGACTTACGCCGGCCCGGTCGTCCTGAGCCTCGCCGATGTCGAAGTCGGTGTTGATGATGGCCAGCATATTTTTGATCTCGTAGGGCCCTACCACGTCGGGCGTACCGTCGCCGTTGACGTCCTCGTTGATGTATTCGGTGGCGTTCTTGAAGCGCCACTCGACGTACATGATGTCCTTCTGGGAGGTCACGGAGAAAAGCTTGACCCGCTGGTAGGTTTCGACTCCCAGACGCTTGGAGCCGGCGGCTACGTTCACCGGCCCGCCGATGTCGGTGTAGAAGGTGACGATATCTTCCTGGCCGAAGACCTTGGGATCGCCGTTCTCGTCACGGAATTCAACCGGCCAGGCGTCCAGGTCCGCCGAATTCTTACTCGTGTAGAGCCTGTTTTCGGGGGCGTCCTGGCTGTTGCTGGCCTTGCCTTCACGCCATTCCTCGTCGTACACCGCCTCGGTCTCCACCGTGTCCTCCAGAGCACCATCACGGTTGGAGTCAAACAGGCCGGCCACGTGCAGACCGGACTGGAACACGTACTGATCGGTGCGGGAGCGCCAGAAGCCGCCGCCGGTGGTGGAGCTGCCGCCCGGGTCCTTACCCAGATTACCCCGGTTGTCCACGCCGAATATGATGTTATTGGTCGTGGTGAACATCCGGCTGATTACAGCCAGGTCGGGGCTATAGGGTGAAAGCTTCTTTTTGCCGGAATCCCCCGGCCGGCGGGCCGAGACAGCGGCTGGAACAGCCAGGGCCGCGGCCAGCAGAATCAGTAGCGCCTTTCCCAAAAAGCTTCCTGATTTAATGTGCATCGAATTCTCCTCCAGGATTAATCCTTTGCTGAGCGGAATCTTATCGACCTGCTCTTTCCCGCCCCCACCGGCTCATATTCGGATCAGGCCGGCCGGCGGCGGGACCAGGATTCAAATACTAAAAAGTGTACTCGACTCCCAGACGGACTTCACGCGGGCGGAGCCAGAATGAAGGATCGAAGTCCTGGGCGCGGCCCTTGGCAAATGTAGCCGCCGCAGCTTCGCTTTGACTGACGAAACCGTCCTTGTTGAAGTCGCGGATCAATTGAGCTTCCGTTCTCACCGATGTCTCGAGAGCAGCGGGGAGAATCTCCTCCAGGAAGTACTTGTCGATACCGACCTGACCGCTGGTCGGGTCGATACCCTGCTGGCCGTAATTGACGTTTTCGAACAGGTTGAAAATGTTGGCGAAGAAGGTCACCCGGTTGCCGCCCATCCTGACGCTCTTGGTCAGCCGCAGGTCCGTGGTCTTGAAGCCGGGCGTGCGGGCCGAGTTGGCCACGGTGATAAAGGTGCCCTGCTGGTCAATCGGAGTATAGGGGACACCGCTGGCGTAGCGGATATTCACATTGGCCCCGAAATCGCCGAAAACCAGGCCCAGCATGGTGCCTTCCTTGAATTCCCTGGGGAACTGGAAGCGCAGCACGGCCGCCACCTGGTGCGTACGGTCGTTGTCGGTCGGCGACAGGTCGCTGGGCGGCGGCGGGCTCTGGTTGGTAAAGGGATCGAGCTGGCGGGCAAGGGTCCGCACGTATTCCTGCGGGTCGCTCTGGGTGCCGCGGGCGAACATCAGCGAATAGGTGGTCCTCAGCCCGAAGTACCTGGAGAACCGCTTGTCCAGGATCAGATCGAAGCCCTTGATCGTGCCGTAATCCTGGTTGGCCGGAACCTGCAAGTTTCCCTGGCCGCGGATCACGTAATTCGAGGCGACTTCGGCCATGACCCGCAGATCGTCCGCATTGGACAGGCGGAAACCGACGTCGCCCTTGATCTCGCGGTGGTAACCGACGAAGTCGAGCACGAGATCGTTGGTCAGGAGGCTGGTGAGCCCCGCCTCGAACTGGATCGTCTGGCCCATGCCCAGCCAACCGTTACCCATTGTCTGGTTCGGGTTGGAGAGAGCATCGGTCGAGAAATCCCTTTCGCTCATCGAATAAATGACTTCGAAAGGCGGCACCTGGAAAAACTGTCCATAGCTCAGGCGGACCTGGGTGCGTTCGGTAACCGGGTGGGCCACGCCGATCCGCGGACTCCAATGCATCTGTGCCTCGGGCTTGACCTTGGCATCGTTGAAGTCCGGGTTGTTCTGGCCGACGATCAGCGGGAAATTCTTGTTCACGTCGAACCGGTCCATGCGCAGGCCAAGGTCGATTACCAGGTCGCCCAGGTCGATACGGTCCGAGACATAGCCGGCAAACAGCCGCGGCTTTCCGGTGAACTCATCATCCGTAAACTCGCCGTAGTAAAAGCGCGTAGTTTCGCGAATATCGAACGTGTATGATTCGATGCCGAACTTGAGCCGGTTAATCCGGTCGAGCTGGCTGTCGAAATCGAGCTTGACGCCCAGCCGTTTTTCGTAGTCGTTGCGCAGGGGCAGGGCCAGGCCGTTGTTGACGAACTGGCGTGAATAGAAGCGGTCGCCACGCTCCCCTTTGCGGCTGGGCGTGGTGGCGCCGAAAATGTTGCTGGCGGTCACCTGGTCGGTGGGCCAGGTGTAGGTACGGTCGAGGTCGGGCTTTAAGGCGCTCGGCTCGTACTCATCCTCTGCGAACCCGTCACTCGACACCGCCGAATACAGCAGGTAGCGGTTGGTTTCGTTCTCGTTGTAAACGTGGATGTCACTCAGACCGAAACCCAATAGAGTGTTACGGTTCAGAGCATCATCCTGTAACATTAGCCCGCCGTCCAGGGAGTTATTGAAGTAGGAGACCCTTAACTGAGCGTTCAGGCTGCGCTTGCTGGTCTGGAACATGGACCAATCAGTACCGAAGATGCCCACCTGGGTGAGAATCCTCTGCGTCTGGTTCGATCTCTCCGGCCGGTTGAACAGGTAGGAGTGGTCGAAGTACTGGCGCTGGTCGCGGCTGCGGTGGTAAACGCCCAACAATTTCAGGCCGCTGGTGGCGGTATAGGTAGTCTTTAAGGAAGTCGAATAGATATCCTTCCAGTTGCCCGGCAGCCGCACGGGATTGGACGTGGACCAGGGACCGGGAAAGAGCGGGTTGGCGACTGCCACTCCCCGGGCGAAAGCGGCGTCCAGCGCATCGGGCGAGCTGGTGGCGTGGCCGTTTTCATCGAGGGTCCAGAGGTTGCCGGTGGTCGGATCGACCTGGATCAGCGGCTGAACCCCGGAACGTAGAATCCCCTCCGCGCTTACGTCCGCCGGATCGGCGATCACCATGTTCTGCGCCAGCAGGCGGAAATCGACGCCGTCCGTGCGGTGGAAGCCCCTGGTGAAAGATCCGTCCGGACTGACCACGCCGTAGCCCACGTTCGGCGACTGACTCACCAGACCGTAATTGGCAAATGAGTTGATCGTGAGCGGATCGATCGCATCGTCGCGGTCGGCGATTCCGTCCCTGACTACGCCGATCGAGCCGAGGTCGCGGTTGAGCCCATCGATGAATTTCTGGGTGATTCCCCGGAAACCGCCCTTGTCACCGCTCAGCCGCGGGAACGCATCAGCCATCCCCCGGATCATTCCGCTGGCGAAGAAGGTGAGGTTATCGCCGTATATCGGCCCGCCGATGTTGCCTTCCACGTGGTTGAAGCCGTAGTCCATGGAGCGGGGCATGACTTCATCGGTGGCAAACTGCACGCGGCCCGCTAAAGTGGAGCCACCCTCTTTGGTGACGATATTGATCAGGCCGGCCTCGGCGTTGCCGAATTCGGCCTGGAAGCCGCCGGTAATGACCGACACTTCCTCGATGGCATCCTGTCCCAGCACCAGCGGATTGATCACGCCGCCGGCGTCGCTGTCGATCGTGCTGCGGTCTTCGGTGCCCTGCTGCTCGTGGCTGCTCTTGACCGGCACGCCGTCGACGTAAAGCTGCTCCTCGCCTTCACGGCTGCCGCGCAGGGCAAAGTTGCCGGAGGCATCGACGACAACGCCGGCTTGCAGGGCGACCAGGTCTTCCAGTGCGTTAGCCGGCGTATTGTTTATCATCTCGGCATCCAGGTTCTGACGGGTCTGCACGTTGTCGCGAAGCATCAGGGGCTCCGCCTCTCCCATTATCGTGATCCCCTCCAGACCGATCACAGCCGAACTCATGGCAGAGTTAACCGTGATCGTGTAGCCGGCGCCTACGCGGACATCCACCACAGTCACCGGCTCGTACCCGGTAAATGAAAATTGCACTTTCCTCAGCCCGACGGGTACGTTGAGAATAAAATAATAACCGTCCTCATTAGTGATATTGCCCAGACGAGTGCCCTGAACGTTCACCTGCACCCCGCCAAGCGGACTGCCGGTGTCCTTATCGCGCACGATACCCTCGATCTTCCCGGTAGTCTG
>JAZDIG010000612.1:0-2661 GCA_043805105.1 Candidatus Glassiibacteriota bacterium
GTGTTCACCGGCATTCCCACCACCTTCGTCATCGACAGGCAGGGCAAGCTGGTGGACAAGGTTATCGGTTATCAGCCCAAGAGCTATTTCGAAAACAAGGTCAAGGAGCTGCTCGCCTTGCCTCCCGCCTGAACCGAACGAGAAAAAGGCCCGGCCGGAAATTCCGGCCGGGCCTTTTTATGCCTATTTGTACTCAGGGCATAAAATTGTTTACATCAAAGCGCAAAAATATTTTCTGATCTTCTTTTGGTGGCAAAAGAAGCAAAACCATTGAAACGCATTAAAATGCGTACGTCTCCGCTATGCTTCGCATAGCTCCGGCACTTTCATAACTGAAAGAAACAAAGGTTATTCCCGGCTCTTGAGTCTTATAATCCGCTTCTCCGGCGGTCGCCTTCGAGGACTTCTCCGCCCCTCTCCCTGCACCCGTCCTCGAAATGGCCTGCCTGCCACCAAGGTCATCCCATGAGCCGCGATGGAAATTGCGAGGCTGCTACACGCTCCAATATGAGAATTTCGAGGCTCCAGGGCTTTTACAGCCTCTGATTCGACAATTCCGGAATACAAATGAACTACCCCACGGCAAGCCGCGAGGTATCATAAAAAAATCATGTAGAGGCGAGTTTGAAACCCGCCCCCTACGGCCAGCCCGACCCGAAGCAGATCGCCGGGTGGTTTTTTCGGCTAAATGCCCTCGCCCTGCGTACCCTGCATGAGCGGCGGTTGTTTCAGGTAATGGGCCGGCGGCAGCTTTTCCTCCACCTTTTTCCCATCGCGCTTGACTATCACGCCCGGCGCTCCCACCACGGTGCAGCCGGCAGGGACATCGCGGTTGACAATCACAGTTTCGGCGCCGATCTGGGCGCCATCGCCCACGTTGATCGGCCCGAGCAGGGTGGCCGAGGTGCCGATCAGCACGTTGCTGCCCACCGTGGGATGACGCTTGCCGCTGTGATGGCCGGTGCCGCCCAGGGTAACGCCGTGGAAGATCACGCAGTTGTCGCCGATCTCGGCAGTCTCCCCGATCACCACTCCGGTGCCGTGGTCGATGAAAAAACTGCGGCCGATTTTGGCTCCCGGGTGGATTTCAACCCCGGCCCAGAAGCGGGCCAGGACGCTGATAAAGCGTGGAATCACCGGAATGTGCAGGGACACGTGCAGCCAGTGCGCCAACCGGTACAGCGCCAGCGCGTGCCAGGGCGTGTGGCAGAGAAAGGTTTCGAGCCAGTTTTTGGCGGCCGGATCGTTCTTTTTTATCGACCGGAAATCGTCGATTATCGCCTTGAGCATCGCTTTTCCATTGGATCAGTGCCGGACATACACGGACGCGCCGGGCCACTGATACTACAGAATATAAGGTCCACTGTCAAGCGGGCCTTCTACCAGCTTCCCTCCGGGTAGAGCTCGGCCGCCTGCGGGCTTTCATAAGTGGTGGTGCTGTCCATTTTCACTTCGTGGCCCCAGCGGCCGGCCTCGTAGTCCACGGTTTCGACCCGCACGCTGTTGAACAGGTGGTCGCCGATCAGGGTGATCGAGGGGTAGTTGAGGTTCCGGCTGCGCTGGTTGTGGCTGACGATGACATCGAGGACGCTCCAGCCGTCCTGAGCCAGCCGGGGCGTGGGCCGGCCGGGGTCCGGGTATTCATTGGTAAAGGGGATGAACAGGCACCAGTGGGGCGAGTCCCAGCCGTCTTCCTGGACCAGGATTTCGCAGTTTACGTCGCCCATGATAAAGCTGTAGCGGGCGGCGTGATCCACACTCAGGGCCAATTGCTGCAGGAGCTGGCTCATCTGGCCGCACTGGCCCCAACCGCCCTGGAGCAGGCCCCGGCCCTCGGTGAGGTACGAGGCGTTCTCCGGCCCGACCACCGCCCTGGCCCACCTGGAGAGCCAGCCAATAGCCTTGATCCGGCTGCCGGTTTCGGCCAGAAAGCGTTCGTAGATCGGCAGGGCGATCCGGCGGTAGGCCCAGACGTTCACCGGGTCCTGGTAGTCGATCAGGGGCGACTTGTGCAGCGGGACATGCACCTGGACCTCGTTGACCGGTGCGACCGGCTTTTCCGGCCGGGGGACTTCTCGGGCCAGCAGGCTGAGGGTGCCGGTCGCCTGCCAGGTAGAGCGCATCTCGCTGGGCGAGCGCACCGGGGTCTGGTCGGTCACCCCCACCCGGGCGAAGCCGCCATCGGCGTTTTGCAGGCTTGCCACCCAGGCCGCGCAGTCCGAGGCGGGCCGGGCCGCCCGGCTCGTATCCCTGTCGGACAGCGGCAGGCCCAGGGAGCGCAAGGTGCTGACCGCCATCCAGGTGTCCTGCATCAGCGAATAGTGGTCGAAGTTGTTCCAGTCATCCCCGTGGCCGATTTCGAAGCCGCCATCGGCTTCCTGGCCGTAGCTGGAGAGCAGGGCTTTTTTCACGTCGTATCTTCGCTCCACCGGCGTGCCCAGCAGGACCAGGGTCTGCACCGCGTAGTAGGTGCCGGCGGTGGTGCTGTAGTTGAAATTGTCGTCGCTCAGCCGGTAAGCCCCTCGGCCGTCCTGGGTGTGCTGCTGCTCTTTTACCCATTCCACCACCCTGGCGGAATCCGGCACGGGCTGGCCCAGCTCCTTGAGGGTGGCCACGGCCCAGTAGGTGCTGTAGACGGCCTGGGTGGCGCCGCCCCAGCCG
>JAZDIG010000613.1:0-16461 GCA_043805105.1 Candidatus Glassiibacteriota bacterium
CACCAACTTCGTCGCCACCCTCGACCGGGTCTACATTATCGAGCGGGACGGCTGCCGGGTGCTGGATGCCGCGAGCGGCGAGGCTGTCGGCCTGTTCCGGCTGCCTCCCGGGCCGGACGGCGTGCCCGCGGATTGGAGCTATATCGGGGTCTGGGAAGATTACCTGATCGCCGGCAGCGGCTTCGTCGCATTGTCGGAAATTATCCCCGCCGGCGGCGGTCAGGGACGTACCCCGGAGAGTGAGGAAAAAAGGGGAAACGATCCGTTCCTGAATTTCGACCAGTCGGCCAGCCGGACTCTCTACGTGCTGGATCGGCACAGCGGCCGAATCGTGTGGTCCAGGCAGGCAGCCCACGGTTTCCTCCACAACGGGATCGCGGCCGGCGGGGGAAGGCTTTTCTGCCTGGACAAGCTGCCGCCCTACGCAGAAGACCGGCTCTCCCGGCGCGGGAAAATGCCACCCGCGGATTACACTCTCGCCGCCCTCGACCTTGCCGGTGGCCGGGTGCTGTGGGAGCGCAGCGCGGAAGTGTTCGGCAGTTGGCTGGCGGAGTCGGCCGAACGCGGGATCCTTCTGCAATCGACCCGGCCTTCCAACGACATGGTCAAAGGGGAGGATGGCCGGCGGATGATAGCCTACCGCGCCGCCAGCGGCGAGGTTCTCTGGGACCGGCAGATCGAATATTCATCGGTGCCGATCCTGCACGGCGACATGATCATCACGATTGGCAGGCTGTACAGCCTGCTCACCGGCGACCGCCTCGGCCGGAACCACCCGCTCACCGGCGAGCTGATCCCGGTGACCTGGAAGCGCAATTACGGCTGCAACTATCCGATTGCCAGCGAACACCTCCTGACTTTCCGCTCGGCCGCAGCCGGCTTCTACGACCTGGACCATCTGGGCGGCACCGGCAACCTCGGCGGATTCAAGTCCGGCTGCACCTCCAATCTTATAGCGGCCGACGGCGTGCTCAACGCCCCGGATTACACCCGGACCTGTTCCTGCAGCTACCAGAACCAGACCTCCCTGGCCCTTATCAGTGAGCCGGACGCCGAATACTGGACGTTCAACGACATCGAGCGCGGCAAGAAGCCGATCCGGCGGGTGGGAATCAATTTCGGCGCGCCGGGTGACCGGATGGACGACAACGGCACCCTCTGGCTGGATTACCCGAGCCGGGGCGGGCCGTCCCCGGAGGTCCCGGTAACCGTGACCGGCGAAAGCTTGCGCTGGTTCTGCCATCACAGCTCTAAAATGGCCGGGGAGGGCCTGCGCTGGGTGGCCGCCTCCGGAGTAACCGGGGCACGGGAGATTTCGGTGCGCCTGGCGGACCAGCCCGCCGGGGAAAGGCCCTACCGGCTGTCGCTGGTTTTCCCGGCCGGCGGAGAAGAGGCGGAGGGCGAGGGGCCTTTCGACGTCTACGTCCAGGGCCGGAAGGTGCTGGAAAATATCGATCCGGGCCAGGGTGCGGCGGGCGGGGGAGCGCGGGTGATGGTCCGGGAGGTGGGGCCGGTTCTGGCTGACCAGGAGCTGAGGCTGGAGCTGGTGCCGACCCGTAAGGAAGGGCAGCCTGGCACGGTTATCTGCGGGCTGGAGATAGAGTCAGAGGGGTGGTGATTTTATTGCATGAATTGTAGGGGTGACGCATGCGTCGCCGCTACGTAACACATTACGTTATAGATAATTACTTAAGGCTTTACCGCAATACTTCTCTATTGGTTATCAATATTTTCGATAACGGAAGGTTTTTTCAACACGCATTCAATACAAGCAATGAGTTGTAAATCAGAATAATAGCATAATATGCATTTGGAGACATGCCGTGATTGAGTCTCTCGCCGTGACCCTGTTGCCAGTACTGTTCCTGATCGTTCTGTTTGGCGGAGGCGCACTGTTCCAGAGCCAAAACATCGACATGGACGGCGAGCCGCCGATCGACAGGAGGCTGTTTTTATCGAGCAAATACGCAATCGTTCTTCTATGGCTGGGCATGGTTCTGCGAAGCTGGGGCATTGACCTGTCTTTCTTCAGTGTGCCGGAGACATTAGCACGGGTTTCCCTGGGCTTATGGGCTTGCGGATTTGCGCTCCTGTTCAGCGGCCGGTTCAGACTCGGTGCCTCTTTCCGAATAGGCTCTCCCAAGGAAAGCACCAGTCTGAAAGCAAATGGATTATACAGATTCAGCCGGAACCCGATGTATATCGGTGTCTATGCCACCCTGACAGCCTCAGTCCTTTACACCCTGAATCCGCTGCTGTTTGCAGTCGGAATTTTCGTGGCCGCGGTTCACCACCGGATAGTTCTGGCGGAGGAGCGGCATTTGCGGAAAGTGTTCGGGGAAGCGTATACGGATTATTGCAGCCGGGTCAGACGGTATCTGTAGCGATGACGCTATTCTGATCAATACAATGCTCAAATGGCACGCAGTTAATTTTGCTAACCAGCGACGAAATGCAGTTCATATTCCGCTTTTTGGGAATTGGAGATAGAAGCACAGTGATTGTGTTGATCTCAATCTCTTAAAAGTTTCGTAAGATTATTTTTAAAGCATTTAACGAGTTGTTTAATATATCCATCTACTTATCAATTATGAATCATCATAATTATGCCAATCTAAATATTATTTCAACTTACATAATGACTTTTTTACTATATAAGACCATCAAGAAGTGAAGGATTCTCTTCAACCGTCAACGACTTATGAATACTTTTTGCGAGGTTAAATAGTTTTTCGCACTCACTTTTTACGATTGCAGCAACTTCTTGTGCAACTCCAATTTTTATAAGCGCTGAGAGTAATACTACCTTATCACTCGATTCTAACCATCTTGTTCTCTCTGGTCCGATTATCAATTTATCAAAATCATATTTAGGCAACTTAGAACCAGCTCTAGTGATTGCTAAAGAAATTATTTTTGAGCCACCATGAACTATCCTATTGACAATGCGATGACTTAGAAAATTAGCATCATCCATCAGTATATATCGAATCGTATAGGTATCTTTATTCATACTTGTGAAACAAATCACGATTGAATTAAGTACACTAGTAGCATCTGGTAACCTAATATGTTTCTCTGACGACTCAAGATCTTGTTCTTGTATTCCAAGAAATGCAAGAATTGCCGGAAGTTGGTAATACTTGTTGTACCGGTAGGAATCAATCTCCGATAGAAAGCCAAGTTCTTGTCCCCATGCTTGATAATCAGAACTTTTCCACATTCTATTGTAGAATTTACGTGACCATAATTCTGGTTTCTTTTGAATAAACGAAGCTGTATAGTACTCTTGTACTGTCTTATGAATGAATCTATGTTCCTCACCATCACGAAGAAGCAGGCATGTTATCTTAACAATATCATCTATATATACGGATGGTTTTGCTTGTAAATTCGTCACTTTTAAAGCATCCTGAGCAATTTTATAAATCGATTGCCTGTTGAATGATTGTTTTCCAGTCTTCTTGGCGTGTATGCACAACGCCTCAAAAACTTGTCGATACTCAGAATCGTCAAGATCACAACCCCTCTTTCTTGTGAAACCCGGTTTAGTCCCATCATGTCTCCGGAGAAGTGTTTCAAAGAGTGAATCATAAAAATCTGAAAGCTTACTGGGTAATTTTTGATAGGATTTAAATGACATTACAAGGAGTGTCACCATAAGTGGAGTACAAAGCAAATCTTGAATGTGTCTCGCAGTCGTTTTTATATGTCTATTAAGATTATTCGCCCATTCTTGCCCTGAGGCTAGTTTTGAAATGACTTCAGAATATTCATTCCCTCTTAGATTATCAAGTGCTACAACAGTAAAATGACTGGACATTTGTATATTTTGATATGGTCGTGATGTGACGATTACTCTCAGCTTCTTTTTACTTGCGACCAAATCCTCTATAGCAGTCAAGACAGTAGTTTTAAGATCATCTGGGACCTCATCAAAGGCATCAAGAAGTAACAAAATTTTCCCAGAATCCGCAAGTGCATCGAATAGTACATCATCAACATCTAGTCCTAAGCTTTTGAATTCTATATAAATTCGATCTTTAAGTCCATGTTGTGCACTTACTTTTCTAAGTTCCAGGTACAAAGGGATGTATTCACCTCTAGAAAGCTCCACTGAGCACAAGTAACGTAGTAGAATCGATTTACCTTGCCCTGCAATCCCTTGAATTAAGACATTTTCTTGCGTTTCAAAATCTGCTAGTTGTGTAATTTTCTTTCTCTTTCCATCCAATGTAACGTGTAAGTCGCAATAGAAATCTGCGAGGTCTACAGCTTTGTCAATTTGCCATATTGTTTTAACTTTCCTCACCTGTCCAATATGTTTATAAAGGCTTTCTATCTGTCTCTGTGTATTCCATTGTTTAAGCTTCTGTCCAGTTTTTCTTCCAATAAATTGATATAAATCTAAAACTAGTTTTATAAATAATTCTTTACCTACAAGTGCGCCTCCTGCAGTAACCATTGGACTCATTTCGATTCTCCTCTCCTTCCAAGTAATAATGAAAAAGTAATTTGCTTTTCTCTGTTATTAATTGTAAGAAGTCTTTTTTCTATTTTCAACTATTTTTAACTGAGTCAAAATTTTAGTCCTCACTCGCCATTTTCAGTTTAACTCTCACTTTCTTTTCTCTCCTGTTGCCTCACGCGCCCTGCCTGCCTAAATTGTCTCCACAGTCAAACCAGCGTATAAATCAAATAGCCGGTTCCCTTTTGCCTGCATCCGGCCTGCCCGAAGCCTTCACCCGGAGAAAGTCGTCATGAGAAAGTCGAGCCTTTTATTTCTGGCGGTAGCTCTTCTGGCTCAAGCGATCGTCGCACCCTCCGCCCTGCCGGCAGAAACTCCGGCGCCGGCAATTATCCCCAGGCCGGCGCAAATGGAGACCGGCAGCGGCGCTTTCCGGCTGGATGAAAAAACCGTCCTGGTGTTCGACAGTCGTTTCGCCGGGGAAGCGGAGCTCCTGGCAGACCGGCTCCGCCGAGCCACCGGCTTCCCGCTGCCGGCGGTGAAGGCCGGCAGTCTCAAAATAAACGACGGCGGCCTGAACGTTATCTGCCTCCTGTTCGATACGGCCCACGCTCTCGGCGCCGAGGGCTACAGTCTGGAAGTGACCGGCCAGCGGGTGGTGATCCGGGCGGCGGCCCCGGCCGGCGCTTTTTACGGCACCCAGACCCTCTTACAGCATTTCCCCCCGGAAATCCTCGGCGCCACCACCGGCCTCGCCGTGGACTGGACCGCGCCGGCGGTCAGGATCACGGACCGGCCGCGTTTCGGCTGGCGGGCGTACCTGTTGGACGAGGCGCGGCACTTCCAGGGCATGGAGACAGTCAAGCGGCTCCTGGACCAGCTCGCCCTGCACAAGCTGAATGTCTTCCAGTGGCACCTCACCGATGACCAGGGCTGGAGGATCGAAATCCGGCGCTACCCGGCCCTCACCGCTATCGGCTCCCGGCGCGCGGACACCCAGACCGGCGGCTGGAACAACGAGGCCCGTGCCGGCATGCCCCACGGGGGCTTCTACACCCAGGCACAGATCGCGGACATAGTCGCCTACGCCGCGGCGCGTCATATCACGGTGGTCCCGGAGATCGAGATGCCGGGCCACGCCAGCGCCGCCATCGCCAGCTACCCCTGGCTGGGCACCTCCGGCCGCCGGATCGACGTGGCGGTCACGTTCGGCAGGATGTACGACACTTACAACGTGGCCGACCCTAAAGTCTACGAGTTCCTGCAGAACGTCCTGGCCGAGGTGATGGCCCTGTTCCCGGGGGACGTCATCCATATCGGCGGCGACGAGGTGCGTTTCGACCATTGGCTGGCCAGCCCGATGGTGCGCGAGCTGATGAAGCGGGAGAATCTTTCCGGGCCGGCCCAGGTGCAGCTCTATTTCACCAACCGCATCTCCGCCTTTCTGGAATCCAGAGGCCGGCGCATGATGGGCTGGAACGAAATCCTGGGCGATGACCTCCACGGGTTCCTCAAGGAGACCGGCGGCAAGGAAGTGGCGGCGGAGTCCGGGGGGAGGAAGCTGGCGGCCGGCACGATCGTGCATTTCTGGAAGGGCAGCCTGGAGCTGGCCGAACGAGCGGCGCGGGAGGGCCACGACATAGTCAACTCCCTGCATTCGAGCACCTACCTGGACTACGACTACCAGTCGATCCCCCTGGACTCGGCCTACGCCTTCGACCCGATCCCGCCCGGGCTGGAGGAAAAGTACCAGGCGCACGTGATCGGCATGGGCTGCCAGATGTGGGGCGAATGGATCCCCAGCCGCGAACGTCTCGAATACCAGACCTTCCCCAGGCTCTCCGCCTATGCGGAAGCGGCCTGGTCGCCAAAAGCAGTGCGCAATTTCGAGGATTTCAGGAACCGGCTCGAACGCCAGAAAAAACGCTGGGATGCGGCGGGGATCGGCTATTACGCCGGCAAGTAGGGTATCCGCCTGGATTATGCATATAAATCGGCGCCATGAAGATTTTATTGAAAATCCCCCTCACTCCCCCTTCTGCGAAGGGGGAGGCGGCTTCCCCCCTTTGCCAAAGGGGGGCCAGGGGGGAATTTTCAACTAAATTTAAAAACAAACATGTAAGCCAATAATACGCCCGGAGGAACCATGACCAGATTACAAACGATGCACTTTGCGCCGGCCCTGCTGATAATCGCCTGCAGCCTGACGTATGTTCCGCTGGCGGCGGAAAAATCTTTCGTACTGGGCTACTATCCCTCCGGGATGCGCGAGCGCCTGCCGGCGGATAAGGTGGACTTGAAAATTCTGACTCATCTCTGCCACGCCTTTATCACGCCCAACCCGGATGGCGCCATTCATCACCGGGACGACTTCCTTTACCCCGAGCTGGTGGCCGCGGTCCACGCCGCCGGCCGCAAGATCCTGGTGTCGATAGGCGGCGGGGGCGGCGGCCGGGCGGTGGAGGGTTTCCCGCCGGTGGCGGCCGACCCGGCCCTGCGCCGGAAATTTATCGGCAACCTGCTCGAATTCTGCCGGCAGCATGGCTACGATGGGATCGATTTCGACTGGGAATACCCCCGCGATTCCACCGAACGGAACAACCATGCGCTCCTGGTCAGCGAACTGCGGCAGGAGATCGAGCGGCGGGGGACGGGCCTGCTGATCACCATGGCTAATTCGGGCCGGATCGGTTCGGAGTCGACATTCGACCACGGCAAGCTCGCCCGCTCTCTCGACTGGTTCAACGTGATGACCTACGACTTCCACGGCCTCTGGAGCGACCGGGCCGGCCACAACGCTCCCATGTATTCGGTTACGCCCCGGGGCACGGGCGCGCCCGAATCGGACTACACGGCTGTGGCCTACCTCACCCGCGAACTCGGCATCCCCCGCGAAAAGCTACTGCTGGGGCTTCCCTTTTACGGCTTCGAGCTCGAGGCCAGTGACCTGAACGCTCCCTGTGACGGCGGCCGCTACATCGACTACAGCGAAATTGTCACCGGCTGGGCCGCGGGCGGCTGGGAATACCACTGGGACGAACAGGCGCTGGTACCCTGGCTGAGCGGCGACGACCGCCGCCGGATCATCACTTTCGACAACCCCCGCTCGCTGGCAATCAAGTGCGATTTCGCCAGGGTCAGCGGTCTGCGGGGAGTGATGATCTGGGCCCTGGGTCAGGACGTGATCGAGGGCGGCCAGCCCCTGCTGGACCTGGTCGGCCGGAAGAAGTGGGATTTCCAGCCGGCGCGCAGATAGGCTTTCGGCCAGGCCTGTGTCCTAATTTTTTTCCGGGAATAATTCCCGAGCCTTGCGGCACTGTAATAGTAGCAGAAGTTGTTTGAGAATTATAATCGTGTTCATCGGTGGATCATTCCCGCCAACTGAAGAAGGAGAAGGGTCCATGCTTACCCGTTTCACAACGTTGGTTACCCTGACCGCCGCCCTTGCGCTGTTCACTACGCTCGGAGCCGCCGACACTAAAGCCGGCGAAAAGAAAGCCGTGGAACAAACAGTATGCCCGGTTTCCGGCAAGCCGATCAACAAGGATAATTACGTCGATCACAACGGCAAGCGGGTCTATTTCTGCTGCCAGAATTGCCCGAAAAAGTTCCAGCAGGATGCCGATGCCATTCTGAAAAAGCTGGAAGCTGAAGGCATAATGCTGGCCAGCGCACCGATGAAGATGCAGGAAGTTTGCCCGGTGAGCGGTGAAAAGATCGATAAGAAGACCTTCACGGATTACCAGAGCCAGCGGGTCTATTTCTGCTGCCCCGGTTGCGTGGACAAATTCAAGAGCAATGCAGCGGCTTATATCGAAAAGATGAAGAAAGAAGGGATCGAGCTGGAAATGGTAGCCAAGTGATTCCCCCTCCCGGGAAACTTACTGGAACTGTCCAGGGAGGAAGGGGAAAGAGGGGATAGGCCGGACGGTTCCACTATTTTCAGCCGGCCGAAAAAGCCCGGTCAGTGATGGCCGGGCTTTTTCGTGTCGAGGCTGGTTATCCGGGCTTTCGTACCAATTTGAGAACGCAAATAGCACAATAACAATTGAGGAAAAATTATCAAATCCCCCTCAATCCCCCTTCTGCGAAGGGGGAGGCGTGCTTCCCCCCCTTTGACAAAGGGGGCAGGGGGGATTTGACAGATTAACCTCCTTTGATTCCTCAATGTTTGTTTCAAATGTCTATCACACTCCCGCCAGTTCATACTCCACGCTGTCGCCGGCTGAAGCGGGGAAGTTGACCGCCGGAACGAGCCCCCAAACAAATTCATAAAAAATCGCCCGCCTGCCTCTTGACAACTGAAAAGATTATTATTATTATCTGCGTATCTGCGCATATATACATAAAGGGGCCGCTCCATTGGAAAACGAAGCCGCCTTATTCAAAGCACTCGCCGACCCTACCCGGCTCAGGCTGGCCGCTCTGCTGGCCTCGTGCGGCGAGACCTGTGTCTGCTATCTGGCCGGGGCGCTGGCCGAACCGGACTACAAGATTTCCCGCCATCTGGCGGTGATGCGTTCGGCCGGCCTGGTCGAGGCGCGCCGGGAAGGCACCTGGATGCATTACCGTCTCTGCGAGGAAAAATCCGCCTTCCACCAGAGGCTTGCCGCTTTTCTGCGCCAGGCCCTGGCTGGAAACGAGGTGCTGGCCGGAGACCTCGAAAGAGTGAGGAAAACGTGCTGTGGAGTTTCGAGCTGAAAATGGCTAAGGATAAAAAGCTCAAGGTGCTCTTTCTCTGCACCGGCAATTCGTGCCGCAGCCAGATGGCCGAGGGCTGGGCCCGCGCCCTGAAAGCCCGGTCCATCCTGCCTTTTTCGGCCGGAGTGGTGAAACACGGACTCAACCCGCTGGCCGTGCGCGTGATGGCCGAACAGGGGGTCGATATTTCGGGCCAGGTGTCCAAGACCGTGGACGAGCTGCCCTCCACCGATTTCGATTACGTGGTCACGGTCTGCGACAACGCCCGGGAAAGCTGCCCGGTCTTTCCGGGCCAGGCGCGCATGGTGCATCGCTCATTCGACGACCCCCCACGGCTGGCTCGGGAAGCCGCGACCGAGGAAGAGGCGCTGGGCCACTACCGCCGCGTGCGGGACCAAATCAGGCGGTTCGTGGAGACTCTGCCCGAATCTCTGGGTGCGAAGAGGTGAAACAGTGGAAAAAGAAAGCGTAATCTTCCTCTGCACCGGCAACTCGGCGCGAAGCCAGATGGCAGAGGGCTTGCTGCGCTCCCTGGCTGGAGACAGGTTCGAAGTTTTCAGCGCGGGCCTGGAACCGCGGGGGCTTAATCCATTGGCCGTCAATGTGATGACCGAAATAGGCATCGATATCTCCAGACAGCAATCAAAGAGTATCGACTTATATCTCGGGAAAAAGAGTTTTCACCACGCGATCTTCGTCTGCCGGGCCGCGGAGGAAAACTGCCCCTCCATCTACCCTTTCGCCTTGAACAAGTATTCCTGGCATCTGGATGACCCGGCTGCGGCCGGCGGGGAGGAGCAGGAGCGGCTGGCGGTGTTTCGCCGGGTGCGTAATGAGATCGAAAGCAAGCTGCGGCAGTGGATCGGTTCGACAGGTGGCAAGCCAGCCTCCTGAAGAGAAGCCGCAGCCGGGGAAGAGGCGCTCGGTTGCTGCCGCCGCGTGCGGGATGAAATCAGGCGGTTCGTGGAAACTCTGCCCGCCTGGCTGGTAATAACAACTGAAACCACAACCGAACGGAGGAAAAAATGAGTGGCTGCTGTGGAACGAACGGCGACACCGACAAGCTGCGCGAGCTGGTGCGCGAGGCCTATGCCGGGATCGCCCGGGAGGGTGGCTCCTGCTGTGGATCGTCTGAAGGAACCGGCTGCGGCGAAGTGAGCGTGAAAAGCTTCGCCGAAAGCGTGGGCTACTCGAAGGAGGAGCTCGAAAAACTGCCAGAGGGCGCCAACCTGGGACTCTCCTGCGGCAACCCCACCGCCATCGCCTCGCTGGTCCCCGGCGAAACCGTGCTCGACCTGGGCTCCGGCGGCGGCTTCGACGTTTTCATCGCCGCCGAAAAAGTGGGCTCCGAGGGCCGTGCAATCGGCGTGGACATGACCGCCGACATGCTCGCCAAGGCCAGGCGCAACGCCGAGGTCTACACCGAACGGAGCGGGTTGCGCAACGTCGAATTCCGGCTGGGCGAGATCGAGCACCTGCCGGTGGCAGACGGCAGTGTGGACGTGGTGCTCTCCAACTGCGTGATCAATTTATCGCCGGACAAGCCGCAGGTCTGGCGCGAAGTAGCCCGGGTGCTCAGGCCCGGCGGCCGGGTGTCGGTGAGCGACCTGGCCCTTTTCAAGCCGCTGCCCGAGGCGATCCGCAGCTCGGTCCGGGCCCTGGTGGGCTGTGTGGCCGGCGCGGTCACGGTCGATGAAACCCGGCGGATGCTCGAACAGGCCGGCCTGACCGCCATCGAACTCACTCCGCGTGGCGAGTACGTACAGTCGCAGGCTGACTGGAACGATCCGCTCTACGGCATGATCATCCAGCATCTTCCCGAGGGGGAAGGTGTCGGAAACTACCTGACCAGTCTGGATATCCAGGCGCGCAAACCCAGTTGACAAGTATCAGCCGGCCCACCCTCCGAGCCGGCTGATACACTATCCGCCAGGCAACAATTTATCCGACGAACCGGCGGGACCCAGCCGGGTCCCTTCCCGCGAGCTTCCCGGCTTCCCCGGGGGAGAGCACGATGAGTGAAATTGCCGGAGCGAAAAAGCTGTCTTTTCTTGACCGGTTCCTTACCCTCTGGATTTTTCTGGCGATGGGCCTGGGCGTGGGCGCCGGTTACATTATTCCTGGAACCGAATCGTTCATTAATCGATTCCAGGTCGGCACGACCAACATCCCCATCGCCATCGGCCTGATCCTGATGATGTACCCGCCCCTGGCCAAGGTACGCTACGAGGAACTGGGCGATGTGTTCCGCAACTGGAAAGTGCTGGGCCTTTCCTTGCTTCAAAACTGGATAATCGGCCCAATCCTGATGTTCGCTCTGGCAATCATCTTCCTGCCCAATCATCCTGAATACATGGTCGGCCTTATTATGATCGGCCTGGCGCGCTGTATCGCCATGGTGATAGTTTGGAATGATCTTGCCGATGGAGACACCGAGTATTGCGCCGGGCTGGTGGCGTTCAACAGCGTATTCCAGGTGCTGTTCTACAGTTTCTACGCCTGGTTTTTCATCACCGTTCTGCCGCCGTATTTCGGTCTGGCGGGCAGCGTTGTTAATGTCACAATCAGTCAGATCGCCAGGAGTGTGTTCATTTACCTGGGGATACCGTTCATCGCCGGGATGCTGACCCGCCTGGTGCTGGTGTGGCTGAAAGGGAAAGACTGGTACCACCGGGAGTTCATCCCGCGGATCAGTCCGTTCACCCTGATCGCTCTGCTGTTTACAATAGTCGTGATGTTCAGCCTCAAGGGCGAGCTGATCGTGACGATCCCCTCGGACGTACTCCGGATCGCCGTACCGCTCTTGATCTATTTCATCCTGATGTTCCTGGTCAGTTTCTGGATGGGCCACAAGTTCGGGGCGGGCTACGGCAAGACTGCCACACTTAGTTTCACTGCGGCAAGCAACAATTTCGAGCTGGCAATCGCGGTGGCGGTGGCAGTGTTCGGGATAAATTCCGGGGCGGCGTTTGCCGCAGTGATCGGGCCGCTGGTGGAGGTGCCCGTGCTGATAGGGCTGGTTAACGTGGCGCAGCGATTCCGGAAAAAGCTCGTCTGGAAAACGTAGTACAGGTTTTCCTAAATTTGGTTACGTTGCACTCAATTGAATTCCCCTTTGATTACGCCGAATCAGATGCATGGTGTTTTCTTTATCGTAGGGGCGGACCCATGTGTCCGCCCACCGCTGGTGAATCCGGGCGCACCCGCGTGTGCGCCCCTACAGCAGGAGGCCCGGGCAGACCGTAGGGTCACGGCAGGCCGTGACCGCATATAGCTTCTACCGGATTCAAATCCATTCAAGAGCCCGGTCCGGCAAATCGACCATTAATAATCAAACCACCGAGCTTTCATCGTTATTTCCCCGGACACTAAAATTCGCGACTGTTGAAAAAATCCGCGGATAGCTGTAAAGTTGAGTATCTGACCGTCAGGACTTCCCCATCCGTCCACCTGCGTTCGGAGAAAAATATGGCCTTCCGCAGAATTCCGGCTGCCCTCCTGCTCCTGTTCTTTATCTTTTATCCCCTTCGCGCCCAGGAAAAGTTCGTCACCCTCGGCCCGGCCGCCTACACGGTCACCGATGCGCTCACGGGAGTCGAGGTGGAGGTGAGCCTGGACGAGTTCGTGATCGGCGCCACGGAAGTGACCCAGGCCGAATTCCAGCGGGTGATGGGCTGCAACCCCGCGCATTTCCGGGGCGACAACCGGCCGGTTGAATGCGTGAGCTGGACTGCGGCGGTCCGCTACTGCAACGTTAGGAGCCTGGCCGAGGGTCTGGCGCCCTGCTACGACCTGGCTACCGGCCGCTGCGACCTCGACAAATCCGGCTGGCGGCTCCCCACCGATGCCGAATGGGACCTGGCCTATGGCAAGCCGCAGCCGGGCCAAGAGATCCAGCGCCTGGCCAATATCGGCTCCGCCAACACCAAAAGCCTCGACGTCCTGCGCAGCGAAACCGCCGAAAAAGCCACCTCCCCGGCCGGCAGCTATCCGGCCAACGCCAACGGCCTGTATGACATGCTGGGCAACGTCTGGGAGTGGACCGGCGACTGGGTGTACCGCACCGACCACCCGTTTCCCCTGCACGGCCCGGTGGGTCCGCCGGAAGGAGTCGAAAAGCTGATCCGCGGCGGGTCTTTTTTCAGTCTCTCCAACAACTGGGGCCGCGGCTACCGCTCCTCGATGCCTCCCGGACACGCCAGTCGCTTCACCGGTTTCCGCATCTGCCGCAGCGCCGGCCGGAGTTTCCGCCGCAGCTACGCCGACCCGGCCTGGTTCGAGCCTTACAACCGGGCGCCGGCCGACTTCGCCAACACGAGCGGACCTCTGACCAGCCTCCTGGCCGGCGGCGTTTCGACCAGCGCGGCCTGGGAAAAGAAGCGCGAGGAGATACGAGCCAAATGGCTGAAAATCCTCGGCACTCTCGCGGACCCGCCCCCGGTGCCCTCGGTGCGGGAAGCCCAGACCGTCGAAGACCCCCTCTACACCGGCAGGCTCCTCTACCTGCAGACCGAACGCGACAGTTGGGAGAAGGTTTACCTGATGGTCCCGCGCCGGGCGTTCGACAAGCCGGTGCCCACGGTGATCGTCCCTTACTACGATGTGGACACCCCGGCCGGGATGGAGCTGGGCGGCCGGAACTACATGCCCCCCAGCGTGCGCTCGTTTGCCTACGTAGCGGTGCAGCACGGCTGGATCGCGGTGGCGGTGCGCTGGTACGGTGAGAGCTACGGTGAGGGTTACGGCGAGGCGGTCTACAACCTCCGCGACCGCCACCCGCAGCTTTCGGGCCTGGGCAAATGGGTCTGGGACTCACACCGGCTGCTGGACTGGCTGGTGACCCTGCCCGAGGTGGACGCCGGCCGGATCGGCATTATCGGCCATTCGCTGGGCGGCAAGATGACAATGTACGCGGCGGCTTTCGACGACCGAATCAGCGCGGCGGTGTCCAGCGAACTCGGCCTGGGAATAGACTTCTCCAACTACGAGGACTACTGGTACTTCGATCAGCGGATCAAGGACCACGGCGCGACCGACCACCACGAACTGCTGGGCCTGGTGGCACCCCGGCCGTTCCTGCTGATCGGCGGCGATGAGTACGATAAAAACGAGAGCTGGCACTACATCAATGCGGCGCGGAAAGTGTACGAGCTCTACGGCAAACCCATGCAGATCGGTTATTTCAACCACCATACCGGCCATACGCCATCCCCGGAGGCGGTGAGCCTGGCGATGAAATGGTTCGAAAGGTTCCTGGAAGACAAAGAGTAAGCACGCTACTCCTCCTCCACCTTTAGACTTTTTCAAAAGGAGATCTCCAGATGCAAAGACGTGAACTCCTGCTGACCGCAGCCGGCTTCGCCGCCGGCGCGCAGGCTGTAACCTGCGCGCCGGGCGAGGCGGTCAAAACCGATGGCCGTCAGTACCTGGAGCTGCGCAAGTACTACCTGGTCAACCGCAGCGCCGCCGCCCGTTTCAACACCTTCCTCGAAAAGGCCGCCCTGCCGGCGCTGAACCGAATCGGGGTGGAGCCGGTGGGCGTCTTCACCGTCACCTACGGCGAAAACATGCCCGGCCTCACAGTCATGATCCTGCTGCCTTTCAGCTCCCTGGAGGCCTGGGCCACTGCCAAGTCCCGCCTGGCCATGGACGAGGGTTTCAACCGTGAAGGCGCGGACGTACTCGACACGCCGCAGGCCAACCCGGCCTACCTGCGGGTCGACACCTCGCTGCTGCATTGTTTCAAGGGCATGCCCACCCTGGAAGTGCCGCCGCAGAAAAAGGCCGGCAAAGCGCGGCTTTTCGAGCTGCGCATTTACGAAAGCCACTGCGTCAAGCCGGCGCTCAAGAAGATCGAGATGTTCAACGAGGGCGGGGAGATCGAGATATTCCGCAAGACCGGGCTCAACCCGGTGTTTTTCAGCGAGACCCTGGCCGGGACACAGATGCCGAACCTGCACTACATGCTCTGCCACGACGACATGGCGGCCCGGGATGCGGGCTGGGACAGGTTCGCCAAGGACCCGGCCTGGATCGCCCTGCGGGACATGGAGAAATACAAGGACACGGTGTCGAACATCACGGACGTGATCCTGCGGCCAGCGGAATTTTCGCAGGTGTGAGTACGGCTTAACAGATCCGGACAGAGGTTTGCTCTACCTTTACGTCATCCTGGCCTACCTGGCCCTCTTGATCGTGGTGGGCGCGGCCCGCAGCCGGCAGGTGAAGAACGAGGCCGATTTTATGGTGGCGGGCCGGCGGCTGGGTACCGGGGTGTTGATCGGCACCCTGTTGGCCACCTGGATCGGCTCCGGGAGCATTTTCGGCGGCGCCGGGCTGGCCTACGACCGGGGCCTGCCCGCCCTCTGGTTCGATGCCGGCGTGTGGGTGGCGATAGTGGTGCTCTATTTTGTCGCCGGGCGGGTGAGACGGTTCGGCCAGTTCACCGTGCCGGATATCCTCGAAGCCCGCTACAATCCCTTGACCCGGCTGTTGGCCACCGCGGTCACGATCGTCGCCTACACCGCCATCACCAGCTACCAGTTCCGCGCCGGCGGCCTGGTCCTCAACTTCGTCGCCGGCCTGCCGGTCGACACCGGCATCGCCCTCACCGCCGCTTTCGTGATCGGCTACACGGTGCTGGCCGGAATGATTTCGGTGGCCTACACGGACGTGGTCAACGGGATTGTAATGACCGTGGGCCTTTTTGTCACCCTCCCCTTCCTGGTCGGCAGCGCCGGCGGCTGGAAGCTCATCGCCGAAAAACTTCCCGCCAGCCATTTCCAGGTGTTCGGCGACCTGACCGTGGTCCAGGCGCTGGGCTATTCGTGCGCCACGATGCTGCTTTTATTGGGCGAAGGCGGGATGTACCAGCGCTTCTTTTCGGCCCGGGACGAACGCACCGCGCGAGTTTCGGTGCTGGGCTGGGTGGGCGGCACGATCGTGCTCGAAACGCTGATCGTGGTGCTGGCGGTGGCCGGCAGCGCCCGCTTCCCGGGGATCGATGGCGAAATGGTGATCCTCTACGCGGTGAAAGAGGCCCTGCCCGTGGCGGTGGGCTGCCTGTCCTTGAGCGCGGTGGTGGCGGTGATCGTCTCCACCGCGGACAGCTTCCTGTTGGTGCCGGCCACCAACGTGGCCCGGGATGTCTACCAGCGGTTCATCGACCCCGCGGTGCCGCCGCACAAGCTGGTGCGGTTCTCGCGGGTGACGGTGGTGCTCCTGGGAGTGGCGGCCTGGCTGCAGGTGAGCTTTTTCGAGCGGGTGCTGGAGATGGCGGTCTACGCCTACAC
>JAZDIG010000614.1:0-3973 GCA_043805105.1 Candidatus Glassiibacteriota bacterium
AATTCATGGTGGGCGATACTGGACTTGAACCAGTGACCTCTTGCATGTCAAGCAAGCGCTCTAGCCAACTGAGCTAATCGCCCACGATTTTCGCCCAATCTAACAGCCGCCCCGCACTTTGTCAATTTTCAATTGCCGGCCATCCTAAAGTCGGGAAATCCAGTAAGTTAAGTTCCTATCGACTTCAATACCTCCTCGGCGAGCGTGATCCCCACCTGCGCTTCCTCGTCCACCACCGCCTCCGCGCCCTCCACCAGCAGCTCCCACTTGAAGATGTGGTAGCGCGAGCGGACGAACAGCGGCACTTCGGGAGCCAACGCCTTGCACAGGTGCATCACTTGGCGGACTGAATCCTGGTCCGGCAGGGTGACCACCACGGCCCGCGCCCGGTCCAGATGCAGGTGCTCCAGCACGTCGCGGCGGCCGCCGTCCCCGATACAGAAGCGCAGACCCAGACCCTCCGCCAGGACCGCGTTGCCGGGATTGACGTCTAATACCAGCAGGTGGTCACCGAATTGCGGCAGCAGGCCCTCCGCGGCCCTTTGCCCTGCCGGCCCGAAGCCGATAATAATCAGCGGGGTCTGGGGACACACGGAGTCATCGGGGACGGCCGGCGCGCCGTCGACCACCACCCGCGGCACTTCCAGACTGCCGCCGCCGAACAGCGGCCGCAGGGATTCCGCCCGGCGCGCCAAGGCCGGGGCTCCCCGCACCAGGTAAGGGGTAACCAGCAGGGTCAGCACAGTGGTGGAGACCACCAGCCGGAAAAAGTGGTCGTCGATTACCCCGGCAGCGGCGGCGGTGGAAGCCAGCACGAAAGAAAATTCCCCCACCTGGCTCAGGCAGACACCCGTGGCCAGCGCGGTCCCGGTCCCGAAGCCCAGCGCTCGGGTCACGATGAAAATAATGGCCGGCTTGACCAGCAGGACCAATAGGAACACGCCCCCCACCACCAGGGGATTGGCCGCCACCCAGAGCGGGTCCACCAGCATCCCGATAGCGGCGAAAAAGAGCGTGACCAGAATCGTTTTCAGCGAGGCGACGTCGCTCCTGATCTGCATGGCGAACGGCGATTCGGCCAGCAGCAGCCCGGCGATGAATGCGCCGAAAGCGGGGCTGACACCCACGGCGTGGGAAGCCCAGGCCGCGCCCAGCGACATGACCGCGGCCAGCAGTACCGGCAGCTCGCGGTTACGCGACAGGCTCCTGACGTTCAGAAGCCTGGGCACCAGGAGGTTGAACAGGAGATAGAAGGCGGCGAAAAGGGCGACTCCCAGCAGCAGGGTCCGGCCGAGCAGGCCGAGGGACTGGCCGGGACTGGTTTCTCCCCCCAGGGCCACCGTGACCAGGACCATCGGCACCACCGCGATGTCCTGCAAGAGGAGGATGCCCAGAGAGTTGCGGCCGAACGGGCTGTCGAGCTGGGCGCCGTCCATCAGCAGCCGCACCACGCTGGCCGTGCTCGACAGCGACGCCATCATCCCCACCACCACTGCGGCTTTCTGGCCCAGGCCCAGGGCCGAGGCCACGGCATAGCCGGCCAGGGCGGTCAGCAGCACCTGGGCCGTCCCGCCGGCGTAGGTCACCGGGCCGATTTTTACCAGACGGCGGAGCGAAAATTCGAGGCCGATCGAAAAAAGGAGCAGGGCCACGCCCAGTTCGGCGAAGAAGCCCACTTCTCCGCCGCCGCCCACCAGGCCCAGGGCGTTGGGACCCACGAGCATCCCGGCCGCGAGGTAGCCCACGATGGCGCTCTGCCTGAGGGATTCGGCCAGAGTACCCAAGAGAAGCGCGGCCGCCAGCAGGATCAACAGGTCGAGAAGAAATTGCCAGGACTCGAGCATGGTTTCCCCGGTTGAAGGGTACCGGCCTATCAGGATCTAAAGACGAAGATGTCACTTGCAAAATTAGCAGGCAAGAATGTGGATTTCAATGTTTGGTAGGGCAGGCGCTAAGCCTTGAGCTTGTCGAATCCTGAAAAGCACACCGGGCAGAAGCGCCAGGCTGCGGGTCGCGGGCTTCCGCACTGCGGGCAAGGGGTAACGGTGTCTTCGGCACAGGTGTCTTTACGGAGCGGCGAGCCGGTGAAAAGAGAGTCCGGCACGCCTTCCAGGAACGGGGAGAGGTTGTGTTTTTCGGTGATAACGTAAAGCCGGTCGATGGCGCGGGTGAGGGCGACGTAGAAAATCCGGCGCTCCTCGTCCAGACGCTGGTTGCGGCTGTCGGTCTGCAACAGGCCCAGCACGCCGCCTTCGCTCCAGAGGCTGGGAAACCCGCCCCGTCCTCCTACCACCGCCCAGAGGAAAACCACGGGCGCTTCGAGTCCCTTGGCCCCGTGGATCGTATCGTGGCGCACGGTTAGGCCCTCGGCCTTGAGCGTATCGCCCAGCATGCGCCAGGAGGAATTGCGGCGGTAGAGGACCAGGATCTGGTCTGCGGCGAAGCCTTCGTCCTCGATCAGCTCGCGGACCCGCTCGGCCACGTAGCCGATCCCGTCCTGGCTGAGACGACGGGCCTGGTAGAGCACCACGGCCCGTTCGGCGGCACGCAAGGCCACGGAAGGCTTGTCCCGGTACGACCGGCAGCGGTGCACGGCATGGTTGGCCAGGGCGACAATCGAGCTGCCGTTGCGGTAGTTGACCCGCAGCGCCGCCACTTCCGGTCCCGGGAATTCTTTTTCGAATTCGAGGATGTGGGTGACGTCCGAGCCGCGGAAGCCGTAGATCGCCTGCCAGTCATCGCCGACACAGGTGAGCGAGGTGTCCGGGCCGACCAGTTGCTTGAGCAGCTCCACCTGGGGGCCATTGACGTCCTGGTATTCATCCACCAGCACGTAGCGGAATTTATTCCGGTAGCGGTCGCGGATTTCCGGCCGCTCTGTAAATAGCCGCACGGCCTGCAGGATCAAGTCGTTGAAATCCAGCGCGCCGTCTCGGGCCAGCAGGTCACAGTAGCACCGGTAGACCTGCAGGAAGAGTTCGTAAAAAGAACGGACGCGGGCCTCTTTTGCCGCCGCGGCCCGCTCCGCCAGTCCGGCCGGATCGACCGCGTGGTTCTTGAGCTTGTCCAGCACTTCCTCGGCCAGGGAAAGAAAAGACGCGAGGGCCTCGGGGTAACCCGCTTCCCGGCTTTCGAGGCGCTCCAGGTCGGCAGCGCCGCCGGGCGGAGGGCCGGCCGGGAAAGCGGAGGGCAGGCCGGCGGCGAGTTTTTTTTCGAGGGCGGGGAAATCCAGCAGCTCGTCCCGGAACACCTCCAACGGCTCGATCCCTTTCTCCCGGTAGCGGTCGAGCTTTTGCCGGCGGGCGTAACTGTCCCCGGCCGGTATCTCCCAGACTTCGATAAAAGCATGGTGTCCCGGCAGGTAGAAATCGGGCCGGAAATCGAGCGGGGCCCAGGACACCGTGGTGTCGTAGCGGAAGTCGATACCGTTATCGGCCAGCCAGTTGGCGATGTCCCGTTCGGCCCAGGAACGCACTTTCTGGCCAGCGAGAGTGGGAAAGGTCTGCAGCCGGGGGTCGCCGGCCCCGCCGAACCGGTCGGTTTCATCACCGGAAGACATGTAATCCCAGAGGTAGCGCTTGAACCGGATGCGGAAATCCGTATCCTCGAACAGGCTCCTGACCGCCTCCAGCAAGAGCTCGCTCTTGGTCCGGAGCCGCCCCCCGGCAGATTCGGCCTCGCGGTCACTCACCGGCGTATCGGTCACCACCCGCACCGGCCGGTCGAACAGCAGCCGCCAGTGGCGGCGCAGGATCAGGTAGCAGAGGGAATGGAAGGTGCGCACGGTCACCCGGGAGGTGTCGAGTCCGGGCCGGCCGGCGGCCTCTTCCGTGAGCCGGCGGGCCATCTCCCGGGCCGCGTTGCGGGTGAAGGTGATGGCGAGCACATTGGCGGGGTTCACCGAACGGGCTGCCACCAGGTGCAGGATGCGGCGGGTGATGACGAAGGTCTTGCCGCTGCCTGCGCCGGCCAG
>JAZDIG010000615.1:0-3847 GCA_043805105.1 Candidatus Glassiibacteriota bacterium
GGGGACGTGCTGGTCCAGGACCACGACTCCGACGGCTGGCCGCAGACCGGCCGCAGGCTGGCGGTGGCTGCGATGCGGTGCGGCTTCGCTTTTCATATCGCCGGCGACCAGCACCTGGGCAGCACCGTGCAGTACGGAGTGGACGACTGGCGGGACGGCCCCTACGCCATCTGCGTCCCCTCGGTGGCGAACGTCTGGCCCCGGCGCTGGTTTCCGCCGTCACCGGGCCGCAACCCGGTTCCCGGCGCCCCGCCTTACACCGGCGACTACCTCGATGGCTTCGGCAACCGGGTGACGGTCTACGCCGTGTCCAATCCTCACGCCTACGGGATGGAGCCGGCCTGGATCAACAACCGGGCGCCGGGCTACGGAATTGTCAAAATCGACCGCGCCACCCGGAAAATCACCGTCGCCAACTGGCCCCGCTGGATCGATCCGGCCGCGCCGGGAGCCAGACCCTATCCCGGCTGGCCGATCACCTTCGACCAGACGGACAACTACGGCCGCAAGGCGGCAGGCTGGCTGCCGGAGCTGGTGGTGAGCGGCCTGGTTGACCCGGTGGTGCAGGTTATCGACGAAACAGGTGGAGAGATCGTGTATACCCTGCGGATCAAAGGCGGCCGGTTCACGCCCAAAGTCTTCCGGCCGGGCAGTTACACGGTGATGGTGGGCGGGCAGGGCGATGGCGAAGTGAAAACGTTCGGCGGGCTGAAACCTGCGCCGGCTGGAAAAGCTGGCCGGCTGGAAGTCACGTTCTGAGATTTCGATCTCGAGTCGAAGTTTTTCTGAATGGCATCCTCTGGCAGTATCATAACGGGGTCGATTCTTTTTACTCCCAGAAAAAGATAACCCGGAATCGGTATCGATTCCGGGTTATCCGTTCTGCTCCCCTGGAAATCACCATCCGAATGCATAATTCAGTCAATCAAAATCTACTTCCTACTTCCTCCTGGCGGGTTTCTTTTTCAGCGCCTGGACGGCCTTCGCCTGCTCCAGTTCGGTGTTGAAGCTCTGCACCGTGGCGCTGATCTGCCCCACCAGCGGGGAGTTTTCGTGGACCTGAAGGTAGGCGCCATTGTCCAGATCGCTCTGCATCGTGGCAATCTTCCCTTCATACTCCTGGATTTGATCCGTATACTTCTGGGCCGCATCTCCCAGAATGCCGAGGTTTTCTGGAGAGAGCTGAACTTTCAGCATTCCCAGTTCCTGGTTGGCGCTTTCAACCATCTTGCCGGCCATATCCTTCCCATTGGTCTGGACCGTGGACTTGAGCGCGGCAACATCGGCTGTCAGGGAATCCGCCAGGGCGGTTGCCTTCCTGTACTTCTTCTGGTCCATCAGCCCAGTCAGCTCAGCCATTTTCTGACTTACCTTTTCAAAGTCTGCAGGAGCAAAAACACCGGCCCCCATCGTCTCACATTGGGACAAATCATTCTGCAAAGAGGTTACTTTTTCTGTTGGCGGCTGAGCGCATCCAGCAAGCAAGATAAACCCTCCCAATACGATTGTCCTGACAGTGCTGCTTAGATAGCCTTTGGCTTGCATAAGCCCGACTCCTTTCCTTGAACTGAGAGTAACAACTGGGGGAGCAACAAATGCATACAGAAACGACATTTCACGCTATGAATAACTCCGCGGCCGGGCCACGAGGCATTACTAA
Source organism: Candidatus Glassiibacteriota bacterium (assembly GCA_043805105.1). GTDB lineage: Bacteria > Gemmatimonadota > Glassbacteria > GWA2-58-10 > GWA2-58-10 > JAZDIG01. The sequence goes on from JAZDIG010000615.1 coordinate 1,661, forward strand.
GGTTAAATTTAATCATTCCCAAATCCACCCTTTGGACGGACGCCCAGGTTCGCACCCTCGGCTTGCCCGAGTGGATAAGCTCAAAACTGAGCTTCAAAAAATTACTGTCGACTAATTAATTGATCGGCCCTGGATTGACTTTCTTTCCTGCATCACGCAACATGGACCATGCGGTTGGCATTGAGGAGTTCCTGAAACCTATGGCATTAAGTTTAATACTTTTTCTCTGAATTAGCAAGGGGCACGTGGTTTGATGCCGGCTAACGATACGCCTCTATCAGCTTATCTTGAATTTCAAATCCCTTCCGTTAGAGATCTACCTTAGGCAAATCAGGAATGGATCTCAGCAATTATTTTCTTGGCTGCATCTGTTCTGTAATCCCCAAATTCTGATGATTCTCCAGCCGGACAAAAGCATCCTCGAAACTATCTCTTAAAATACTATCTTTCTCACTGATTGTTTGCCATACCGGCCGCTTCTTAGTATAATATCTGCGCCCATTCCAATTTACCGGCCCCCATCTCCCGGAGGTATGAAATGAAATCCCTGCTTTTGAAAGCGACTCTTCCGGCGGCCCTGACGCTCACGCTTCTGTTTTTCGGCTGCCAGACCATGGGCGAAAGCGCCGGCTCACCCTCAGCGGCCGCGAAGACTGTCACTGTCGCCCAGTCCGGCCAGGCGGACGTGGTGGGAACGGACGACATCGCCCTGCAGAAAGCCGCCGACATGCTCTCTCCCGGCGACACCCTGTCGATCGGCCCCGGAGTCTATACTCTGGGCAACAGCCTGGTGATCCCGGTCTCCGGCGTGACTGTGCGCGGAGTACCGGGTGAAACCGTCTTGAAAAAGGCCCCCGGGATTGCCAGCCGGGTGATCGACGGCGGGGACTGGGGCGAAAGCGACCTGCGGGTGGCCGAGCCGGAGAAGTTCCGGGCGGGGATGGGTGTATCGATGACAGACCGCAGGCACGACGGCGGCTATTACGTGGTGACCACTTATGTGAAAGCGATTGCCGGCGACACGCTCAAGCTCGCCGAACGCTCGATCCACGACCTCGACTACATCGGCGGCACCGCCAGCCTAGAAAGCAAGTTCCCGGTTCTGGCCGCCTACAGAGTGCGGGACCTGGTGATCGAGGGCATTACCGCCGATGGCAACAAGGATGAAAACCCGTACGCTCTGGACGGCTGCCGCGGCGGGGCGATCTACCTGTTCGACTGCAGGAATTGCCTGATCACCGGCTGCGTGGCCCGCAACTACAACGGCGATGGGATCAGCTTCCAGATCACCGACAGTATCAGCGTAATCAACTGTGAGGCCACCGGCAACACCGGCCTGGGAATCCATCCGGGCACTGGAAGCTGGCGGCCGGTGGTCCGCAACTGCCACGCGCACCACAACGGCCAGATCGGGCTGTTCCTCTGTTACCGGGTCCGCCTGGGACAGTTCACCGACAACCTGATCGATTACAACGGCAACTACGGCATCTCGATCGGCCACAAGGATTCGGACAACCTCTTTACCGGCAACAAAGTACGCTTTAACGGGTTCAGCGGAGTCTATTTCAGGAAGAACGAGCTGCAGGTGGGCGGCCACCGCAACGTGTTCCGCGGCAACGAAATCACCGACAACGGCTCCGCCCGGGAAGGATATGGAGTCTACGTGGAAGCGACTAACGTGGACGAAGTGTTCGAGAACAACCTGATCGCCGAAACCCGTGCGGGCAATGAGCGCACTCAGCAGTACGGCGTCTACATCAAGAAAGGCGACAGCAGCGTGCGGCTGTCCGGCAACACCATGCAGGGCCACACCCGCCAGGACGTCCAGGATGAAAACGGGGTGGCGCTGAAATAAGCCGGCAGGCAGTCGATCTCTGGGCCGCAAGCCATACAGGGACACGGTGCGCCGTGTCCCTGCATAAGGTATTAAAATTTATCAGGATAGATATTCATACGGAACGGGGGTTGTCCCAAATGGGCCGACTCCCGTTCGTTTTTCCTGTCCCTGCGGTTCAGACTTTCTCCGGGATCACCCAGGGCGCCCTGAGCTTGCGGGTCAGGAAGCGGGAAGCGGCCTCGTCGCCGGGGATACCCTGAGTGGCGGAGTCGAATTCGAGCTTGCGGTTGCCGGCGCGGTAGGAGACGTTCGCCAGGTTGCAGAACAGGCTCGAAATATGGCCCTCCTCG
>JAZDIG010000616.1:0-2837 GCA_043805105.1 Candidatus Glassiibacteriota bacterium
AGCTCAGGCAATGTGCAAGTGCCTGAATGACAAGTGTTTAACTCCCCTCTAGCAAGAGGGGTGCCCCGGCTTCCGGGGCGGGGTGTGTCATTCAAATCATCCTGAAAGATTAAATGTCAATGATAACAACTTAGCGCTTATACTGCGTCCCCCCGTGTGTCCCCCCATAATTGCCCTGGGTGCGCCGTAGGGTCACGGCATGCCGTGACCGTCGCAGTTAAATATACATGGGCTGGACCCCCTGTGTCCGCCCGTTCTTTTCATCCGCATGGCTTATGGAAGACAAGCTCAGAATCGGTATCGCCACCTGCCTTCTGGGCGAAAAGGTGCGCTACGACGGCGGCCACAAGTACGACCCTTTCCTGGTCGAAACTCTCGGCCGGTGGGTCGAATACGTGCCGGTCTGCCCGGAGTACGAATGCGGTCTGGGCGTGCCCCGGGAAGCGCTGCGGCTGGTGGGCGACCCGGAAAATCCCCGATTGATGACTATCCGGACCGGGATCGACCTCACCGGCCGCATGAAACAGTGGGGCCGAAAACGCCTGAAAGAGCTCGAAGCCGAACGCCTCTGCGGCTACATCTTCAAGAGCCGGTCTCCGTCCAGCGGGCTGGAGCGGATCAAGGTCTACGCTGAAAAAGGTGTGCCCTCGAATCAGGGCATGGGTCTCTGGGCGCGAATGTTCACCGCTCATTTCCCCGCACTGCCGGTCCAGGACGAGGGCCGTCTGCACGACCCGGCGCTGCGGGAGAATTTCATCGAGCGGATTTTCGTGATGAAGCGCTGGCGGGAGATGAACGCCGAGGGCAGAAGCCTGGGGGCCCTGGTGGATTTCCACACCCGCCACAAGCTATTGGTGATGAGCCACAGCGTGGAGGGCTACCGCAGGCTGGGCAAGCTGGTGGCGGCGGGGAAGGGAAAGCCAAGTAAAGAATTGTTCGCCGAATATCTCGATGGACTGTCCGAAGCCTTGAAGCTGAGGTCCACTCTCAGGAAAAACCGTAACGTGCTGAACCACCTGCTGGGCTATTTCAAAAAGGAGTTATCCGCGGACGAAAAGTTTGAGCTGTTGGAGGTGATCGAATCCTACGCCCTCGGCCACGTCCCCCTGATCGTGCCGATGACCCTGGTCAACCATTACGTGCGCAAGTACGGCCAGCCTTACCTGGAGAAGCAATACTACCTGAATCCCCACCCACTGGAGTTAAAGCTGAGAAATCACGTCTGAATCCCCGCTCCGCCTTAGTACAGGTTTTTTAAATATGGTTACGTTGCACTCAATTGAACTTCCCTGTGATTACGCCGAATCATGTGCCTGGTGTTATTTTTATCGTAGGAGCGGACCCATGTGTCCGCCCACCGCTGGTGGATCCGGGCGCACACGCGGGTGCGCCCCTGCATGAGATACTTTTTTGGCATTGCTCGAATTACGAACACAAAATTGAGACTCTGCAAGTATTATACGGCAACTCGCCCGCTGGAATCATAACAACGTCTCCGTAATTTAGAATTAAAGCACTCAGTCTAATGAGACGCCGACTTTGCCCGCCACGCTGCGGATGTATTCCCCGGCCAGCCGGTATTCCTCTTCCTCTTTCATGTGCTCCAGCATCAGCGGAACGTCGTCCAGCCTGGCCAGCTCGGCGAGATAGGCTGCGTAATCCAGGCCCCCGGTGCCGGGCCGGACTTCATCCAGATGGGTGGTGAGCTTGTCCTGGAGCCGGATGTCCTTGGCGTGGCAGCTTTTGATCCAGGGGCCGAGCTTGGCGAAGCACTCCCGGATTAGCTCGCCGCTGCGGAAATAGCGCTGAGGGCTGCATATTAGATTGACCGGGTCGAGGTGGACGGCGAAGCGTTCGCGGTCGATCGCCTTGAGCAGGCGGAGGTAGCTGTCGGCTGAATCCGGATAAGCCCAGGGCATGGTTTCGAGGGTGAAATAGGTGCGTTTCGGCTTCACCTGGTCGATTATCCGGCGGGTGACTTCCACAATCAAGTCGAAAGTTTCATCGGTCAGGTTGTCCGGGTGTGGGCCGTCCCAGACGGGGCCGCGCGAGCCGCTGATGTTGACGCAGCAGAGGGCGCCGATCCGGTCGGCCAGGTCGAGCTGGCTGATGCAGGTTTCGACCGCCTTGCGACTCTGGTCGGCATCCGGGCCGATCGGGTTACTCCAGGCGCCCACCTCCGCGATTACGATCCCGGCCTGCTTGGCCGCTGTTTCATAGGCATGGACTTCCTGGTCGCCGGCGCCGCTTTCGACCGGGCACCAGGCGGCCCGGTAGCCGGCCTGCCGATGAGCCCGGGCCCAGGTTTCCGGCTCCTCCGGCTTACCGAACACCGGCCCGCCCAACCGGATGCGGCCGCTTCCTCCGGCCGGTGATCCGCTGCTGCGGCTGCCGACAGCCGTGAGTACCGCCGCGCCGGCCGCCACCTTGGCAAACTGTCTCCGGTTCATTCCACCCGCTCGCTTGTTCACTTGTCCTCCAGCGTAATCCGCCTGAAAATTAATGAAATGTACTCCCGAATAATGCGCCCGGGCCTGTCAGAAACTGATACTTGACTAACTAATAAAATAACTTGCAAAAGTGTGCAAGTTGTGGTTTAATATTTTTAGAGTCCCCTTTATCCGGCAGCGCTATGACTGCACAAGGGAGTGAAAATGCTGATGGAAAAGCAGGCCGAGCGCAGAAAAAAAGGTCGTAAGCAGGTGAGCGTCGACACCGAGCTCTATCTTGAATCGAGCATGTTCAAGGCCCGGATCGTAGACGTTTCCAGCGACGGCGTCCGCTTGGAGCTGAACAAGCCGATCAACTTCCACGTCCGCTTCAAGCTGGGCGAAAAA
>JAZDIG010000617.1:0-5827 GCA_043805105.1 Candidatus Glassiibacteriota bacterium
CGGGAGCCCTTTCTCAGATTGGAATTCCACCTTGGAGTTTATTCATTTCCCCGGCAAAAGATTATTTGTTCTTTTGTCGCCAAAAGAACCAAAAGCGTGTCCTTTGTAACCAAAGGAAAACAAAGTTAATCCAGGCCTCGGGTCTTTTCCCGCCGCTCCTTCGGCGGTCGCCTTCGAGGACACCACCGCTCATGAGGGCGCAGCTCCGATAAAATCGGGGCGCCCCTACCGCAGGATGCCTTGGCCGCCCGTAGGGGCACGGCATGCCGTGCCCGTGTACACCCCCCCGCGATGGAAATTGCGAGGCTGCTGCACGCTCCAAGGAGAGAATCTCAAGGCTTCAGGGCATTTACGGCCTCTGATTCCATAATCCCGGAATCTGAAAAAAATGAAAACTATTTCATGCCCCAGTAATATATTATTTTTCAGTTCTCATTCTGCACCTCGCAAACAACCGCCACCTAAGGGGAACCGGCATGAAATCCACGATCGGATTTTTCCTGCAGACTTGCTGTCTGGCGGCGCTGGCTATCGGCTGCGGCGGCGGAACGATCGACAAAGCCACCCGGCCGCTTTCCCTGGAAGCGATCTTCGCCCCGGTCAAAGTGGGAACTCCTCCGGAGAATGCTTTCCATGGGCTGGTGCAGCTTCCGGACGACGAACTCCGGCATTACGGATTCCGGGGACCGCAGAGCAGTCCAGCCGAGCATTACTACATTTTCAGCCGCGACAACGGCTTGACCTGGGACGAGCAGGGAAAGACCGTGGTCGGCGACGCGGGAACCAGCGAAAGCGGTCCGCCCCCGGCCCGCAGCCCCTATTCGGGTACCTGGATCCGCCTGGTCAGCGGCCGGGACGGAACTTACTGCCTGCGCAGCGAAAGCGGGATAGACGGGGAATACCAGCGGGTAAAGGTAAGCGATGAGCGTTTCGGAATGGTCCGCCAGCCGGTTTTCCTGCGCAGCCGGCAGAGGGCCTTGATCACCACCGGCCAGTCCCGCGGGCAGGGAGAACAGGAAGTTCTCGTGGCCTGCGCGCTGTGTTCTGACGACGACGGCCTCACCTGGCGGATCGGCCGGGTGCCGCAGGGTCCGCGCTTCGAGGCGGTCTGGCCGCACGAGAAGGTCCGCTGGCAGAACTATGCTATCGAGCCGACTGTCGCGGAGCTGGCGGATGGCACAATCTGGATGCTCCTGCGCACCTCGATGGACAACCTCTACGAATCTTTTTCAACCGACGGCGGAGCCACCTGGACCGCGCCGGTTCCCTCCCGCTTTTACGCCACCCTGACCATGCCGACTTTTTTCCGGCTGACGGATGGCCGCCTGCTTCTTTTCTGGTGCAACACGACTCCCTTAGCCGAGGTGGACCGTTCCACGGACATGACCATCCGTCCCGAGCAGAGAAACGGCTTGTGGGAGGATGTATTCACCAACCGGGATGCAATCCATGCGGCGATTTCCGAGGATGACGGCCAGAGCTGGATCGGTTTCCGGGAGCTGTACCTCGATCCGCTGCGCAACGAAGCGGACTTCGCCACCCGGGGAGGAACCGAGGTGTCGCTCGACAAAAGCGTGCACCAGTCCCAGGCGGTCGAACTGCCTCAGGGCAAGGTCCTGGTGGCGCTCGGCCAGCATCCCCTGGTGCGCTCGCTGGTGATTTTCGATCCGGCCTGGCTGTACGAGACCGAACGCGGCGACAGCTTTACCGAGGGCACAAGGGATTGGTCCACGCACAAGTACATGCAGGGCATTAAAGGCCACTGCGCCTTCGACCGCGATCCGGGTGCGCCGCTGGTGGATCATCCCGATAAGGCGGGCCGTAAGGCGCTGCATGTCCACCGTCCGGCCAACCCGGACCTGGTGTGCGAGAAAGACGGGGCGGTCTGGAATTTCCCGGCCGGCTCGAAAGGCTCATTCACCACCAGGATCAGGCTCGAACCCGGAGGTTCAGGCGGGAGAATCTGCCTGGTGGACCGCTGGTTCAACCCCACCGACACCCTGGCTTACCGTTACGCTATGTACAGTCTGACATTCGCCGGCGATGGCAGCCTGGGGGGCGAGCCCCTGCTTGAGCCCGGCAAATGGCAGGAGCTTCGTTTCACCTGGGAGGATTCTCAGTCGGGAAGCTGCAGCCTGTATATCGATGGCAAGCCTTATACCCATCCCCTGAGACTCGACAGACCCAGCTCGAACGGAATCTGCTACGTGCACTTCCAGTCCACCGCCGACCGGGAGGACCCGGCGGGCTTCCTGATCGAATCGGTAAAAAGCCGGGTCTGGAGGTAGATAACTTATGAGCCATCCGCCGCCCACCGGCGGGAGCCAATAAGTACGACGCCAAATCGATAGATTATTGAATTCCCCAATCCGGTCAACTCCAGAGAAAGGATTGGAGCGCCATGTCCAGCGAAGCGATCGGCCGCCAGGTATTCGAATTTATCGCCACTCTGATTGTGCTGAGCTTTGCCTGCCGGGTTTTGTTGATGCTGATCGGCGCCCCGCTGCGGATGCTGGTCATAGCCCTGCTGATGCCGCCGGCCCTCGGCAAGCTGGACCGGGCCGGCCGGTGGGCGATACTCGTGGCTCCCGAGCTGTTAGCCGTGCTGTACAGCGGGTTCATCACCCTGGTGACAGTCCAGTTTGCGGCTGATACCGCATCGGAACTCCGGTGGATTTATACGGCTTGCGGCGGAGCGGTGGCTCTTTTAAGCCTTATTTCCTACTCCCTGGGCCTTTACGCGAAAGCCGAAACCCATATGTTCGGTCCCCGGCCGGAGGATAAGTACTGGCGGGTCACCTCGAAAATAAGCCTGGTCGCCGGGTTGGCCGCTGCAGTCTTCTTCTACTTTTTTCCGAACCACATTCTGAATCTGCCCGGGGCGGCATACTTTTTCGGCAAGGTACGCCTGCTGGCCGCCTGGCTAAACGGCTATAAAGTGGTACAAGTCATTCTGGTAGTGGGGATAGCAGGATACTTCGTGGTTACCACGGCGATGGTGCTTTTCCAGGCAATGTTGGAGGCATGGGATTGGGTGAAAGTGAAAATCCTGAGCTTTGTGCGGTATTGAATTCTGACTTGGTCCCAGACCGTACTCGGGAAAATTTAGTCGGATATAATCGAGATTGAGTGGATTGAAGACTCCCGGCAGCAATCTGCCGGGAGTCTTCAAATGTCAGGGCAAATCATCCTTCCTGTGATAGAATCATTCAGACGGCTCGCCCGGCCGACTTTTCCCGTGGCTCAGGGAGTCAGAACCGCCCTGCCGACCAGTTTCCCGGCCTTCAAGCCGTCGATCCCTTCCTGGAACCGTTCAAGCTTCAGGGTGCGGTCGACCACGGTTTTGATCCTGCCCTCCGCCAGCCAGCGAACCGCCTGGTATAGCTCCTCGAGGGTGTTGCCCACCGAGCCGATCACAGTGGCTTCCTTGATCACCAGTTGTATCGGGTGGACGGTAAACGAGTCGAAAGAGTATCCGATAAACACTATCTTCCCGCGCTTGGCCACGCTTTCGACCGAATGCCCCATGGTCTGGCTGGTGGCGACCAGCTCGAATATAATATCCGCGCCATGGCCGCCGGTAATCTGCCCCACCCGCTCCGGCACGTTTTCCTTACCGGAGTCGATGACGTAGTGGGCGCCCAATTCCCCAGCCAGCTCGATTTTTTCCGCGTTCCTGCCGACAGCGATCACCGTGGCGCCTGCCAGACGGCCCAGCTGGATTAAGCCGAATCCCACTGCGCCGATCCCGTAGACCAGTACGAAATCCCCAGCCTGGAGCCCGGCCAGCCGGCCGGCATGGACGGCCGTGGTGACGCTGCAGCCGATCGGTGCGATCTGTGTATCGCTGATATGCTCCGGGATCGGCACGGCATTGCGGGCCGGCACCTTGACGTATTCGGCGAAGCCTCCGTCCGAGATAAAACCGTATTCGGCGCGGGGACTGCCGCAGAGGTTTTCGTTGCCTTTCAGACATTGGCTGCACCTGCCGCAGCCGACATAATAGTACACGACTACCCGGTCCCCTTTCCGGGGCAAGGCGACACCCGGCCCGACAGATTCGACCACTCCGGCGATTTCGTGACCGAGCGTGACCGGCTTTACACCCAGGTCCAGCAGACCGCTCAGGAAATGCAGCTCCGTGTGGCAGATGCCGGCCGCGCGGACCTTTATCAGAACTTCTCCGGGACCGGGCTCCGGCACCGGCACCTCGTCCAGCCGCAAAGGCTGGTCCGGTCCGTGGTATCTCACCGCTTTCATAAACCCTCCTTGGGTGTGGGCGCACCACCCCTGGCCTGCCCCCAACTGACTTGTTCAGGGTTCGCCCCTTATATATGGAAAGTGAAGAAAGCCCGCTCCTAAGGTTTTCTTCAGCTCATGATCCCATCATCGGGAAAAGACACTCTTCAAATATAGCCCCGCCGCGCTCCAGGACAAGCCCGGCTGAATAAAGCATTTTGCGGCAGGCCATAGGTTTCGCAGGGTTGAATCCGATCATTCCCGGCTCCACCCCACGGCCCAGCCGGGCGTCGTACTCCGGAATCCGCCGGCGGCAATTGCGCAAATGCAAGACACGCTTTAATAATCAATAATGAATTATGTCAGGCTCGAAAACCTCGATACGGCGTTTTGAACCGTAATCACCTTCCGCCACTTTTCAGATCAGGACTGAAGCCATGCTGAAATCAAGGTGTTTCATATTGATCCTAACGTTTCTCCTACCGGCGGCGGAACTCTTCCCGTCCGCCGGGGCACTGGATGCGGACGAGCGGAAATGGCTTTCACGGGCAAGCCGCACGGAAAGCGAAGGCTGGATTTTCCTGCACATCGAGGGTTCGCCGTTCGAAAGAGGTTTTCAGCATGGCTATCTGTTGGCTCCGGAAATCAAAAAGGTCTTCGCTACTGAGCGCCACCTGGTCTACTGGGAATATCCCAAGGATTTCGAGCTTTTCGTGGAGGTCGGGAAACGTCTTTTTGACAAGAGTCTCGATCCGGAACTGAAAGCGGAGCTCAGAGGCATGGCGGCGGGGCTGGAAAAAGCCGGGATCGACAGTATCGGCTACGACCAGATTCTGGCGCACAACGCGTTCATGGAGGTCTTATGGTACTGGTGGCCCTGGGCCAAGCAGAGCCTGGCCGCCCGGACGCCCGCCCCACTGCCGGTAGGTTGCAGCGCCTTTATCGCCACCGGCTCCTATACCGCCGACTCCGGGATAGTCATGGGCCACAACAGCTGGGTCGACTACGCCCTGGGCAGCTCCTTCAACGTCATCCTGGACCTGCAGCCCGACCAGGGCCACCGCATGATTATGCAGACCCTGGCCGGTTATATCCACAGCGGCTCGGATTTTTTCGTCTGTTCCTCCGGCCTGGTCGGGTGCGAGACCACGATCGGGGATTACGCCGCAGTGTACGATACCACCGGCACGGCGGAGTTCTGCCGGGTGCGCCGGGCGATGCAGTATGCCCGCACGATTGACGAATGGGCGGAGATAATGGTCACCAAAAACAGCGGAGGCTACGCCAACAGCTGGCTCGTGGGCGACGTGAACAGCGGAGAAGTAGCCCGGTTGGAACTGGGGACGAAATTTCACAAGCTGGAAAAGACCAAGGACGGCTATTTCGCCGGCTCCAATATCGCCGAGGACCGTGACCTGCTGCTCAATGAAACCGGCACCAATTTTTCAGACATCCGCAAAAGCAACGTGGCCCGCAAGGTTAGCTGGCAGCGGCTGATGAAAAAGAACAGAGGCCGGATTGACGCCGAGCTTGCCAAGGCGATGCTGGCCGATCACTACGACTCCTACCTGGGCAGCGACACTCCCGG